>JASHQJ010000556.1 GCA_030037595.1 Candidatus Binataceae bacterium | reverse complement strand
TGAGCCGTCAGATTCAGCGCGAACGCCGCTTCCCCAACTATCTCACGCCGATCGTCGCCGCTATCGGCGAGGGTGGCACGCTGGCCGAATTGAATCTTGTCGAGGCGCCTTCCGCGACGCTCGCTGGTGCCGTGTCGCTCGACCCGGCCGAAACGATTAGAACCCGCAAGCCGTTTTGCTCCGACGTCACCACGACGAAAGTCAATCATGGCTATCGCTACGGCGCTCCAAAGAAGCTGCAAGGCAAATGGACGGTAGGTCTGACTCCGCACGCGAGCAAGGCTGACCGCGAGTACATCAAGAGGCTGCAGCGCGAAGGTGCGCCGCCCGATCTCCACGAGATCGCAAAGGGCGTATCTCCCGGCGCTGCGCTGCGCTCGCTGATCGAACCGTACCTCGCGACGCTTCCGCCGCCCTTGCCGGCGAGGCTTCCCGCGCCGCAGGACATCTCCGGCTTGCCGCTAGCGATTCTGCCCGTCGATCATCCTTCGAAGCTGATGGTGATCGAGATTTCCGGCGACGGCGGATGGCGTGACATCGACAAGACTCTCGCCGAAGACTTAAAGCGCATGGGCGTGCCCGTCGTTGGCGTGGACAGCCTCCGCTACTTCTGGAGCAAGAAGACGCCCAGCGAGATGGCAAACATGGTCGCCGCGTTGATCCAAACCTTCATGACAAGATGGCACGCGGACAAGGTCGCGCTGGTCGGCTACTCGTTTGGTGCCGACGTGATGCCGTTCGTTTATAACCGGCTGCCGCAGAGCATTCGCGATCAAATCGTGATAGTTTCGCTGCTCGGCTTCTCCAAAACCGCTGATTTTGAAATTTCTGTCCGCGATTGGCTCGGCGAGCCGCCGGGCCCGGACGCGCGGCCCGTCCTCGCCGAGGCTGACAAGATACCCGCCAGGATGATGCAGTGCTTCTACGGCGAGAACGAAGGAGATACCGCTTGCCCGGCGCAACAGAAGCGCGGCGTTGAGACTTATCGACGGAGCGGCGGCCATCACTTCGACGGCAATTACGACGCGCTCGCCGCCCTGATAGTGGCCGGCATCAAGCACCGCACCGGGATAACGGCTGGCTCGAAGTAGCTACGGCAGTTCCGCACGCAGCACAATGGGACGATAGATCGTCATGTCGCCAGCGAGCTTGTCGAACTCGAGCGAGTTGCAAGCATAGGTGAGTAGCAGCGCCTGCGATTGACGATAGAATTCGTCATGCTCTCTCGCGGCGTAGCAGAAAATCTTCCGATCACGAGCATCCGCGCGGCTCACCTCCGGCTCGGCTGCGAGCTTGCGATAGGCAGACCACGGTCCTTCCATCCGGTCAGCAAAGCGAACGTCGATTTCTCCTGATCCGAACTGCGGATTCTGTTGCACGAGAACCCATTGGCCGATGTCAGGATGATATCTGACGCTAAACTCGGGGGCCCCATCCTCGATGAGGACACGCATGTCGCCCGGATTGAGTCCCTGTTTCCATCCGCCGTCGCGCGTCAGGTATTCGATCGCGAGCGATGGCCTATCGAGATTGCTCAGCGCGATTCGCGTGAGCACTACGCTATGACGCCGATGCGCGGAATCGTCGAGGACGGCGAACAGGTAAGCATAGGGCGGTTGCACAATTATGGACGCGCCTGGGAAAACGAACAGGTTATCGGTCAGTCTAGAGTAACTAATCAACCACGTTTCGGGGCTTAAAGACGGATTAGTGATCTTCGCCAGGTCCGTGCCGATTATCTTAAACCCGAAAGGTCCGCCGCCGGGAGTTCTAACCACTCGCGTCAATACTATGTAGCCGTTTCCTCGATAGCTGAAGCCGTCGAAGGGCCAATAACTCACCGATTGATCATGGGCCTTGAAGAAAGCGCGTGCCTCGCGGCTGCCGCTCGCGCGATGCCAACAGTAGTCGATGTGCCACCTGCCGCCGCTGCAATCCGAAATACCAATCGTATTTGAGATCATCCGGGAGCCAGCTCGCGTTTTTGCCCGTTTTCCGCCGACGAAGGTATCGCCGAAGAGCCAGAGCGAGCGGTCACCTCCCAATGCAATCGAGTAGCCGCCGTCGCCACCCAGCCATCCTTCGGAGTAGCGGAAGGAAGGCGTGCAAGGTTCGGCTCGCGCCGTCGATGAATCCGCCGCGATACACAAGGCCGCGGTGCATATGACAGCCAACGCCGCTGCGGCGAGCCTGCGACGCTCTTTCCAAACGCTTCCGACTAATCGCTGGGTAAGCTCGATTATCAGCCGAGGAACTCTGCCAAGGCGGCCGCGAACTTTTTGGGCTTGAAGTCATGACCGCCGAACTTGATCAGGGCGTAACGCTGATCGTAGTCGAGCGACTTCCATCGCGCGGGTGTAAGGCCATAACCCAGCGACTTAGCCTTTTCCGCAAGCTCCCGCGGTAGTTCTTGCGGCGGCACGGCCGCGGCCCGCTTCTCATCGGGGAGTTGTTTCAGTGTTTCGCCGCATCGGCGCTGCACCGTCTCGATCGCGAAGTCGCGAAACACGCGCTGCGCGGCTTCGCTGTTGGTCGGCATCTCGCAGAGCTTGCGCCGCTCGTCAGCATCGAGTGCCTGCCACTGCGCGCGGCTGATCTTGAGCCCAACTGTATCGAAAGCCATCTTGGCCGCCAGCGGCAAACACGAAAGCGACGCATACATCTCGGCTTCGAACGCGAATTTATCCTTCATGGTCCCCGCTCCGCGCCTGGCTCACGTCTTCCCAGATCCTGAAACCCACTTACTCTCCGATGCAAGTCCCGCGCACACGACCCTTAGCGTCGTTTGAGCGCCTCCAGCTCCTCGAGTGTTTGCGGCCAGTCATCGTGCAACAGGCGCGAGAACGCGCGATCGGCCAGCAGTCGTCCTCCAGTCTGGCACCTCACACAGTAGTTGGTCTCGTTGCTCGCGTAGCGGATGCGCTGGATTTTCGCGCCGCATCGCGGACAGGGCTGATTGTAGCGGCCATGCACGGCCATCTCCGGACGAAATGCCGTCACGTTCTCCGGAAATTCATCGCCTGACTCGATACGCAGCCGATCGGTCCATTCGACCAGCGTCGCGCGCGTTGCTTCGTAGAGCCGCGCGACCTCATCGGTGCTCAACTTCTGGGTCATCGCGATCGGCGAGAGCTGCGCGCGATGCAGGATCTCGTCGGAGTAGGCGTTGCCGATGCCACTGAAGATGTGCGGATCGGTGAGCGAGCGCTTGAGCGTGTGATTCTCGGTGCGAAGCGCCGCCTCGAATTCCGCGCGGCTCGCGTCAAGCGGCTCAATGCCTGCGGGATTCATCGCACGTAGAGCGTCCTCGCCATCCACCACGTGCATCGAGGCGCGCCGTTGCGTGCCGGCCTCGGTAAGCCAGAGCCAGCCGTTGTCGAACTCGAAGGCCGCCAGCACGCTCCTGCTGCCGAGCTTGGGTTTGGCGGTATCCCAATGCAGTCGGCCGGCGATTTTGAGATGAAGCACGATCCATAGGTGATTCGCGACTCCGATCGCGATCTGCTTGCCGACCCGGCGCACGTCGATCACGCGTTGACGCTCGGCGGCGCTAAGCGGCGGCGATGCCGAGCGCAGCAGGAAGAGCGATTTGACCATCGCGCGTCTCAGTTCATGGCCGACGACGCGCTTTGCGAGCGCTTCGACATAGACGGTAACGTCGGGTAGTTCCGGCATGAGGGTGATGCGCGCGCTATAGCCCGCGGCTCGCGCGAGTGTTTCATTTATCTTGAATCACAACCGATGAGGACAGGCTATGAACTATTTTCTGGCCAAGACCGATCCCGACACCTACTCAATTGATGATTTGGAGCGCGACAAGCGCACCGCGTGGGACGGCGTATCCAATCCGCAGGCAGTTCGCGCCATCCGGCAGATGCGGTCCGGCGATCGCATATTCATCTATCATAGCGGCGGGCTATCGAGCGTGGTTGGGATGGCGACCGTGCGGTCGGAGCCACGTGACGATCCGAAGAACCCCAGGTCGGCGGTGGTTGACGTGGAATTCGCCGGCCGCCTCGATCCTCCGGTAACACTCAGCGAAATCAAGAAGTCTGGCAAGTTCAACGATTGGGCGCTGGTCCGGCAGGGCAGGCTTTCGACGATGACGGTGCCTGAGAACTTCGTCGCATGGATGCGCGAGCGTTATCCGAAGGCCGCCATCTAGCAGACCAGCGCGATTATCGAAGGTTTCATCGGTGAGAGGCTGAAGCCGCCGATCGGGTCAACGCTGTCGCAATACTTCGCTCAACAGGGTTGGCCCGCTCACGGGTTCTGCGAACAAAAGCAATAGGATAGAGGGGTGCCACCGAGGGTGGCATCCCTTCCTCGCGTTCTAACGAAGTCGCCCCCCGAGTTTATGCAAGTGGTAAAGTCGCTCAGACGCCTTTACGACGGCGTTCCGCCCACCGCTTCTTCATCATTTCCGACAGGCGCCTGCGGCCCGCGGGAGTGATCCCGCCGCGCCGCTTCTTGACCGCAGGGCCATACGATACGCCGGGCTTCCTGCCCCTGCGTGCAGGGCCACCAATTCCTTCGAGAGCCGCGATTGCACTATCGAGCCGCGTTCTCTCTTTTCGTAGTTCAGCAACGATGTCAGTGATATTCAATGTTACCCCTCAGTCCGGATAAAGCCAGGACTATACATTCCTTATATGGTCCGTGCGGTGATTTCCATGGGTGTCAGCCCAAACAGTCAATAGTAGCATCTTAGACCATCTTTCATCTGAAAAAAACGCCACCGAACTTATGGAGCAATGACAAGCGCTTATACGTGAAGAGAAACTATTCCCCAAGCGCACAAAGTTCGCGGAAACATGAATCTACGTTTACCGATCGGACGCTTAGATGCCGACCGCAAGCTTTACACTCCTTCAAAGGTGCATTTCGCGATGACCAGGCCAATAACCTCGGCCGCAGAGAATCGGGTGAGGTTATCAAGAAAGAAACGCCGCTTGTGGTAGAACCCTACAGCAAAAGCTGCGCGGCGAGTTTTTGCCGATGCTCCAGCGGGTCGCCGAACAGGATCGAGCTCGACCTGGCACGCTTGAAGTAGAGATGCGCCGGATGCTCCCAGGTGAATCCCATCCCACCGTGAATCTGGATATTCTCGGCTGCGGCATGAAAGTAAGCCTCAGAGCAATAAGCCTTGGCGGCATGCGCTGCTTCGATAAATTCCTTTTCGGTGTCTGCCGTCGCCGCGAACGCCGCGTTGTAGGCTGCCGAGCGCGCAAATTCCGTCTCTACCAGCATATCGGCGCACTTATGCTTGATAGCCTGGAACGATCCGATCGGACGCCCGAACTGAAGGCGAGTCTTTGCGTATTCAGTTGACATCTCGAGGCATCGTTGCGCGCCGCCGACCTGCTCCGCCGCGAGCATCGCCGCGGCGAAGGCCAACACGTGTTCGAGTCCGTGCGCTACGTCAGCACCGGCTGAGACTTTAGTAGCCGGAGTTCCGGCGAGGGTGAGCTTCGCGAGCTTGCGCGTAAGGTCGAGGGTCGGCAGCGCCTCGCGGCGCAAGCCATTGGCGCGAGCTTCTACTTCGAAGAGTGCGAGACTGTTTCCTGTCTTTGCCGCGACCAGGATTACATCGGCGGTCTGGCCGTCGATGACGTAGTCCTTCTCGCCATCGAGGCGCCACGGGTTGCCGTCCTGCGTTGCCTTCATCGCGATCGATCCGAGATCCCATCGCCCATTGTGCTCGGCCAGTGCCAGCGCGCCGATCGCTTTTCCCGACGCGATTTGTGGCAGCAACCGTTTCTTGGCCGCATCGTCGCCCGCATGCATCAGGCTTGCGGCCGCGAGCACAGCGCTAGCGAAGTAAGGTCCGCAGAAGAGCACACGTCCCATCTCCTCGAGCACGATCGCAAGTTCGACGGCTCCTTGGGCCGCGCCGCCGAATTGCTCTGGAATCGCGAGACCAAGGAGCGATAGTTCCGAGGCAAGTCGCTCCCAGGTGCGCGGCTCGTAACCCTTTTCCGTTTCCATCATCTGACGGACCGTTGCCTCTGTCGATTCGCGCTCGAGGAAGCGCCGCACGGTCTGCCGAAGTTCTTCGTGCTCGTGAGTGAAAGCAATCTCCATGCTCTTGTAACCTCAGACTTGTGACGCTTATAGCTGCGTGCGGGAAACGATCATGCGCTGCGCGGGATATTCTTCCAGGGAACGTCCTTGTCGCCGCGGGGTTCGCCCGGAAGTCCGAGCACGCGTTCACCCAGGATATTGCGCATCACTTCGGACGTGCCGCCTTCTATCGAATTGGCGCGCGCGCGAAGAAACTGGTACTTGGCGAGCGCATTGCGCGATTCGCGCGTGCGCGACGTTGGCCTTCGCCTTGTATAGCCGGGCTCATAGACGAGAGAGTCTGCCCCCAGGATATCCATCGCGCATTCCCATAGCCGCTTGTTGAGCTCGGCCTGCGCTAGTTTGGCCACCGAGCCCTCGGGGCCAGGGTTGCCGGCCTTGCGCGCCGCGCGAGCGCGTTGGCTCGTGATACGCAGCAGCTCGGACTCGATGTAGAGCTTGCTTATTCGATCGCGAAGCAAGATTTCCAACTCGGGCGAAAACTGACCTTTTTCGCGCGCTTGCCATAGATGGATAAGCGCTGAGATCGCGCCGCCGCCGGGCCGCGTCGAGCCGGCGCCGCCAATCGCAGTGCGCTCGTTCATAAGAGTCGTGATCGCGACCTTCCAGCCTTCACCTTCGCGTCCCATGATTCGGTCGGCCGGGATCTTCACATCAGTGAGAAAGACCTCGTTGAATTCCGCTTCGCCGGTGATCTGATGAAGAGGGCGCACTTCGACTCCCGGGCTATGCATGTCGAGCAGGAAGTAGGACATGCCAAGGTGCTTCGGCACATCGGGATTCGAGCGCGCGAGCAGCATGCCCCATCTAGAGACGTGCGCGAGGCTGGTCCACACCTTCTGCCCGTTGACGGTCCAATAATCTCCGGTGCGGGTTGCGCGCGTGGCGAGGCCGGCGACATCGGAGCCTGCCCCAGGTTCGCTGAAGAGCTGACACCATATGTCTTCGCCGGTGAAGATGCGCCGCAGCAGGTTGTCGCGCATCCAGTCGGTGCCGTGAGTCAGCACGGTCGGCGCGCCCATGCCGATGCCGATGGCGTTGATCATCATATCGTCGTACATGGTCGTGCAGTGACGGCTCAGCTCATCGGCGACGACCGCCTGCATCCCAGGGCTGATTCCGAGCCCGCCGTAACCTTCGGGAAAGTGCACCCAGGCTAGACCATGATCGTATTGCTTGCCGCGGAAAGTGAACTGATCGACTTCGTCCGGATTCGCTTCCTCGAGCAGCTTTCGTACGCGGGCGCGAATATCCTGTTCGGTGATTTCTGCCTTGGCCATTGCCGACACTCCTTGCTGTCTGAAAGACATAGCATTCATCGAAGCGTTCGATAAATGAGTGGCCGGAGCACTCCGAATGGCAGGCCGAGGCTGTCGAAAATCGCGATCGCCGTTCGACTATCAGGCAGATGGGATTGGCTAGGATTGGCTGCGACACTGAAACGCGAAGGAATAAACGATGAAATTCGCACTCATGGGATTTGAGCGGCGCGGCGAATGGGCCACCTTGCCGGCCTCCGAGCAGCAAGGCCGTGTCGGGCAGCATCAGCAGGGTCTTACGAAACTATTTGCCGAGAGGAGCGCCGGCGGACGACCGCATACGACTCTGAGCGTCGGCCTGCATGATGGCGAGGAGTCGAAGATCGTGCGGTTCGCAAATGGTGAGCACAAGATATTCGATGGCCCATTCGCCGAGACCAAAGAGGTACTGGCAGGCTTCGACGTGATCGACTTTGACAGCCGCGAAGATGCGGTCGAGTGGTACAAGAGCCTTGGCTTCACACATGAGGGCCACGTCGAGGAGATACGCCCGGTGGTGAGTGCCGGATTGCTCTATCACGGGCATCGCCCGACTGGCGCGTCGAAGTTCCTGCTCAAGTTTGGCGGACCGCCCGCGAATCAAACGCGCGCCGAAGCCGACAAGATCGCGAGTGAAGCCGAGCGGGTTACCGCCGACTACGTGCGTAAAGGATTTGCAGACGTATCAATCTGCTGGGCCGGCGTCCGCCTGGCGCATCCGCGCGAAGCGATCACGATTCGTGGTACAGGCAGCCAGCGCACGATCACTGGCGGACCGTTCGCCGAGACGCGTGAAGTGATAGGTGGTTTCACGATCCTCGACTGCGCGACCCGCGACGAGGCCGTCGAATGGGCGCGGCGCTACTCACACATCGATGGCGACGTCACCGAAGTTCGTCAATGCGGCTTCTGGTGGACGCAGGTCAACTGACGATCCACGTTTGGCCGTAACCATCATGACCGCTTGCGCTGAACTGGCCGACAGGCTGAAAATCTGGCCCCCCTATGGTCAGCAATTCATCCAACCGGTTAGGAGAAGCGGTCGTTCGTCGAGAATGCGCGGCGCGCCCAGATTATCGATTGCGCGATCGATGCTATGGCCGAGCTCGGCTATGCGAACGCTTCGCTAGCCGAAATCGCGCGGCGCGCCGGAATCAGCAAGGGCGTTTCCTCTTATCATTTCGCCGGCAAGCGCGAGCCGATCCGCGAGGTCGTAAGCGCCATCCTGAACAAGGCCACCGCCGTGATGCTGCCGCGAATGCTGGCCGAGCACAGCGCTGCGCGCCTATATCGGGACCAACCTCGACTTCCTCGGCGCGAATCGCAACTGCATCCACGCCATCATGAAAATCGGCGCCGCCACACGAGACGAGACGGATCAGCCGAAGACCGACTACGGACTGGCTTTCCAGCCGGCCGTCCGGGACCTTGAGAAGCTGCTGCGTCATGGCCAGCAGCAAGGCGAGTTTCGTGGTTTCCCGACGCGCGTGATGGCGGCCACGATCAGGAGCGCGATCGACGGCGTCGCCTTCCAGCTCGAAGCCAATTCGAAACTAGATCTGAAGGCCTACGCTAACGAGCTTCTGATTCTGTTCGATCTGGCTACGCGTAAATCAGCGAAGTAGCGGGAGATGACTCCTATGGCATCGTCAGAAGCGACACGGTTCGATTCCGAGGCGGTCAAATCAGTCAGCCTCGAGCCTGTAGAGGCGGCGTGGGCTGCCTACAACGTCGCGATCGGCTACCTGCGCGGCTTCCTGGTCGTGCTCGTGCTGGCGCATCACCCGGTCATCGCATGCATCGACGTTACGATACCCCGGTCGAAGTCACTCCGGAGGCCGCCATACTTCTGGCGCGCCTTCCCCGTTCTGGATCACGGGCACTCGACGGCCTTCGGCTTGTTTTACCGGCTTCAACGACGATTTCTTCATGTCGCTGATGTTCTTCGTCTCGGGACTCTTCAGCTGGTCGAGCCTGAGACGGAAAGGCGCGTCCAGATTTGTACGTGACCGGTTGTTACGGCTCGGCATTCCCTTTGTCTTCGCCGCCGCCATCGTGGCGCCGCTCGCGTACTATCCATCCTATCTGTTGTTGGGTGAGCGTGGTGTCGCGGGCTTCATCCACGATTGGCTCATCGATGGGTGACTGGCCGACCGGGCCGGCATGGTTCGTATCTCTACTGCTCGCGTTCGATCTGGTGATTGGTCTCGGCTACCGGCTGATGCCGACCTTTGGTGATGCGATTGGCAACCTGGCCGCGAACGCGCGAGAGCATCTTGCGCGATTCTTCGTGCTGCTCCTTACGGCGTCGGCGATCGCTTACACGCCAATGGTCATCGCCTTCGGGCCGATGGCGTGGGCGAGCGTTGGGCCGTTCCAGTTCCAGACCGCGCGTCGGTGTCACTACGCGATCTACCTGCTTGCGCGAGTCGGCGTCGGCGCCTACGGAATCGATCGCAGTCTGCTCGCGCCCGATGAGATGCTCGCGCGGCACTGGGCGCGATGGAGCACGCTAGCGGCCACGATCTTCTTCCTTAGCATCGCGTTCTTCCTCTTCGCGATTTCGAAGCCAGCCGCGATGCCGGCGGCGGCGTGGAACGCAATCGGTGGCGTGGTCTTCGCGGCGACCTGTGCGGCGCTCTCGTTCGCGTTCCTCGCTTTATTCGTTCGCTCCGCGACCCCTACTGGGTCTTCGACAGCCTGAGCGACAACGAATACGGCATGTACCTGATTCACTACACGTTCGTCTCGTCGCTGCAGTTCGCAATTCTTGGGTTTGCGATGCCGGCGCTTGCGAAGGGCGCGATCGTCTTCGCCGGCCCGTTGCTGTTGAGTTGGGGTCCGAGCGCCGCCCTCAGAAGCATTCCGACCTTGAGACCAATTGTCTAAGCGGTTCGGCTAGTCGCTCTCGTGCATCGTCAAGTGCAGAGGCCTGAGGCGCGCGCTTTTCTTTGCCTGATGGTCCTGCATGCGATGCAGGATGTCGTCTAATGCCGCGACGGCCGCGACGATATGGGGACCCTTGTTGAGCATCACGCATTCGGCGCGCTCGCCCATCGCCGCGTCGGTGATTTCCGCGCGCGAGGGCCGTCCTTTCTTGGCGAGCGACTCGAGCACCTGCGTCGCCCATATGACCGGCATGTGCGCCGCTTCGCAGATCCAGAGGATCTCTTCCTGCACCTCGGCGATGCGCTCGAAGCCGCATTCCACCGCCAAATCGCCGCGCGCGATCATCACGCCCGCGGTCGGCTGGCGCATCGCCGCCAGCACCAGGTTCGGCAGGCGCTCGAAGCCCTGGCGCGTTTCGATCTTCAGCACGATGCCGAGGTTGCTTCCGCCGAGTTCAGCGAGCCGCGCCTGGAGTTCGTGAACATCGCGCTCGTGGCGCACGAATGACATGCCGACAAGGTCGGCGTGCGCAACGATGAAGCGCAGATCCTGGAGATCCTTGGGCGTTATCGCGGGGAAGTCGATTTTGGTGTCGGGCAAGTTGACGCCCTTGTCGGCGCCGAGGCGATCGCCCTTGACGCTGGCGTGATTGATCTCGACCGTGACCGCTTCGGGCCGCGCGTCCCTGACGACGCCACCGATTTTGCCGTCGTCGAACCATATTCGCTCGCCGACGCAAATCTGCGCGAAGATTTCCGGAAGTGTGCATGAGATCGAAGCGGGGACGAGAACCTTTCCGCTCGCGTCGAGCGAGGCGGGTTTGCCCGCGACGGGTTCCGCCGTCAGCGTCAGCCGGTCGCCGCGTCGAAGCAGGATCGTCTGCTCGATCGACGGCAACGCTCCGACTTGAGTATCGCGTTTGCCGGCCTCGAGGGTGTCAATCCGCGAGAGGACGGTTTTGGGTGTTACGTAGGCGGTCTGCTCGCATCGCGCCCACCGGCCCTCGCCGGCGGCGCCGACAACCTCCAGCACGCGGCGCTTGTGGCGCGCGTCTTTAAAGTGAATCCGTTCTCCCGGCTGCACTGCGGCGAGCCACTCCGGCGCGACCGGTAGCGACGCATCGGCGTGGGCCGGTGCTGCGCGGCCCGAGCCCGCGGGCGCGAGCCATACGCGGACGGGCTCAATCACGCGGCCGAGGCTGTCGCGTTTCGGATGCCATACCGTCACTTGCGGGCCGGGTTCGATCGGACCGGTCCGTAACTTGGGTCCGCCGAGGTCCATCTGGATTTTGCAGGGAAGGCCGAGCTCGCGGCGTGCGCGCTCGAGATGTTCGATCATGCGTGCCCATTCGTCGGCGGTATCGTGCGCGCAGTTTACTCGCATGCAGTTCATGCCGTGCGAGAGCAGATCGCGCACCAGACCGTAATCATCGGCGGCATCCGACGACATCGTCACCATGATACGGACGCTGCGCTGTGTCGGCGGCGGACCAAGCAGCGCCTCGGTGTGCGCCGCGAGCAGCGCGGTACCTTCGTTGAATCCCGGATGCTCGCGCTGCTCCGGCAGATCGAACGGACGTCCCGCAAGGCGATGCAGCACGCTCAGCACCGCGTCGAGCGTGCTCATCACATGCGCTTCGCTCCGACCGAGCGAGGACAGGCCGAGCACCGCGAGTTCTTCCTGCAGCAGGCGGACATCGTGACGGCGGAGCGCCATGTAGTGGACGAGGTTTTCGGCGCTCTTGCGCCAGGCGGGGTTCACACCCGAACGCTGCTTCTTGAAATCGGATTCGAGCTTGATGAGTGAGCAACGAATCTCGGCCAGCCGGGAAATAACGGCCTCGAGCGAATTCGAACTGATCTCGTCGGCTTTCAAGTTAGCGAAACATGGGCATCCGCGCGGCGCCCTTATATCACCATATCACGTGCGCTCTGAGTTACGCTCGTGCACGCATTACGCGATGATTAATTCGCAGTTGCGCCATCAAGGTCAAACGTCGTTCAGGCTTTGCGCGCGGGAGTGAAGCGCTCGATCGACCTCATGATGAGCTCGCGGGCCTTTTCGCGATCGACCCAACCGCCGAGCTTGACCCACTTGCCATGCTCGAGGTCCTTGTAGTGCTGGAAGAAATGCTCGATCTGATCGCGCATGATTGGCGGCAGATCAACGTAGCTCTCGACGCTGTCGTAGAAGGGGTTCAACGCGTCAACCGGCACGGCGAGGATTTTCTCGTCGATACCGTTTTCGTCTTCCATCAGCAGCGCGCCGATTGGTCGGCACCTGATGACCGCGGCGGGAGCGACGGCGACCTGAGACAGCGCCATGCAGTCAATTGGGTCACCATCTAGGGCGAGCGTGTTCGGGATGAAACCGTAGTTGGCGGGATAGTACATCGCCGTGTGCAGGAAACGGTTGACGAACAGCGCGCCTGATACTTTATCCAGCTCGTACTTGACCGGCACTCCGCCTTGCGGGATTTCGATCAACACGTTGATGTCGTCGGGCGGATTGTTGCCGGGCGAAATCTTGCTTACATCCATGATGGGGCGCCCCTAACTTCAAGTCGAAGTAGAGCATGCGGCATCATTCAACGCGAATCACTACTGGCGACGATGCGGTGCGCCGTCGCGAGGCGCCGGAACCGTCAGGGCACGTACGACGGCGCGGGACCGAGCGCGTGCGTGTTGGTCGAATCGATTTCGAGACGGCGCGTCGGCACGCCCTGCTTGTCGGGAACGTTGGCGTGAACGATGCCGCCGAACAGCTTCACCTTCGAGACCACGGCATTGCCGTTAACCATCGTGCTGTCGGCAAGTTCGACGCTGGTTGAGGAAGTGATCGAAAGTGTGCTGCCATCGGCGAAATAGATCCCGACGAGCGAGTTCGGTCCGGTGGTGATTTTGTCGTGCAGCATCACGGGCGTGTCGTTGGTGATCGGAATCGATGTGCCGCCGCGGTCGAGCGTAGCGGTGCCTTGGATCTGCGTTATAGTGCCGACCGAATCGAGCGCATGCGCGGGCGACGCGGCGAAAGCGGCGACCAGCGCAACGATAACCGCAACAATTGAGAGACGGGCAGTGTTCATCGGACTTCTCCTGCTCATCATTTCCAAGCGAAACTCAATAAATCATAAAGTGCCGCCCGGTAGATAGACTAGAGCTAATCGCCGTGCCGCATGGCTTTTTCTGGGATAGTCTCGTTAGCCGCGAGCGAAGGGTTATCACCATGGCGGAAAATTTCCTCTTCGAGAAAGACTGCGCTGTCACGACGATTACATTTAACCGGCCGAAGGTGCGCAACTGCCTGAACGAAGAGATCATCCTCGAGTTCGAGTCGCTGCTGCATCGCGTGCGCGACGATCGCGAAACGCGGGTGCTGATCGTCACCGGCGCTGGCACCACTTTTTGTGCGGGTGCCGATACTTCTGCACTCAAGGGCGTCATGGATCCGAGGGAGCAACGACGCATCTTCAATCGAACAGGAGGGCGATGGCCGCGGCTGATTGGGCGCGCATTCGACGTGCTCGCAAACCTCGACCAGGTAACGATTGGCGCGATCAACGGTCACGCGGTCGGCGGTGGATGGTCGTTCGCGCTGGCATTCGATTTCACGATTGCGGTCGAGGGGGCGGAGTTCTGGGTGCCTGAGGTTGACCTCGATGTGCCGTATCGCGGGCTGCCGGCGATCGTGCTGGCGCATCGTCTCGGCCCATGGCGAGCGAAGGAGGCGATCCTGATGTGCAGAAAGTACTCGGCCGCCGAGCTCCTCCAGATGGGCGTGCTGAACCGGGTCGTAAAACGCGTTGATTTGATGACGTCGGCACGCGAGCTGGCTCTTACGATGGCGGCCAAACCTAAAGCAGCGATTGCCGCATCGAAAAGGGGGATCAATGGAGTTTTCTTTGGTCAGCGGCAGTTCTAAGCCGGCGCGGTTGAAATCGACCTGCCGGTCGATGTGATTCCTCCTTCTGTAAGGTTGACAGTGGTTTCATGGACAACATCTCATAGCCGAAATATAGAATATATAAGAAGAATTATCATTAAATAAGATATCAAAACCATAGAGTCGCAGGATGTGTCGTAGATGAGCGAATTTGCTTGATTTTCCCGACAGAAGCCAACGTTCGCTAAAGACTGCCTGCGCTGCTTCTAGTCGATATTTAACAACCCACTCTATGCTGTCTTCTCTTGTGTTTAGCTCACGTCAATGGTAGTTCATCAGCAGAAGCCGTATTTTTCGGACGGAAGGTCGCTCGGAATCAACGATAACGACTCCGAGCCTGTTTGCAGCAGCGCTGCTACAAGGGTTCAACCTTGTTGGCGATGGGAGCGCGAATTAGCAGCGATGGGGATGGTAGATCCCCTTTTAGGCATCGCGGGAACATTCAAGGAGGAGCGTGATGAACAAGTTTCATAACGAACCGTGGTCCGGGCGCCGCTGGATGGGCGTGGCTGCGCTCGTTGCCGGACTTGTCGTTGGGGCAGGCAGCGCGCAGGCGCAGCCTACCTTGATTTCGAGTTGCAGCACCAAGCCCTATTCCATTACCTCGAGCGGATTTTATCGAGTGAGCGCGGACCTCACGGCTGCCGCGAACAAAGACTGCATCGACGTAAACGCGTCGAGCGTCGTCCTGGACCTGCATGGCCACACGATCACGGGTAATGCTGACGTGCTCGGTGGAGGCGCCAGCGGCGTCAATATCCTAAGCGGCAACCAGTTCGTGGTGGTCGAGGGCGCTGACAATTTCATTGGAGATTTTGACGTCGGCATCCAGGATCAGGGCAACTACGCCACGATCGAAGACATCAATACCGTGAACAACCGAACTACGGGAGTCTGGGTGAACGGCGGTTCGAAAGGTGTCAGCTACAGCCAGATAACCAATACCGACTCTTACACAACGGATGCGGCTGGTTTTCCTGCCTTCGCGCCCCAGATGTATGGATTTCGGGTGACCAATTCCTACTCCTCTGGCGTCGGCGATGGAGTCCTGGAAGCCAACTATATCTACGGACTCTGGATTCAGCAGTCCAATGCGACGCGCGTATGGAACCTTTTCTCCGAAAATAACGAAGACGAGACGAGCATCTATCTGGGTTGTTCGTCCAACGGTTACAATCCTCTGGGAACCTCTTGCACGGGCAGCAAGACATACGGCTCCAACGTCGTCTACGACGATGTGACCGACAACAATGACCCGCTAGGTCTTGGCGCTGGGGCCTCCCAGTTCGGCATCGCGATCGATAAGTCCGAACGGGGCGACTCGATCTTTCAGAACTCTTCGCACGATAACAGCCCCACTGCTGGCGGCGGCGGCGACATCAATGCTGCTGGCGACCCGACCTGCAAGAACAACCTTTACTTCCTGAACAACCAGGAGCCGCCGGGACTTGGCCACGCGAGCCCGTCTTGCGTGCAGAACAATTAACCGTTCATAGTGGCGAAACAGAACGGCCGGAGCTGGATATCCCAACTCCGGCCGTTTCCTTTCTGTAACGATTGTTACTGCGACCGCTGATCAGTTCGCCGACGCCGGCATCGGGACGTGCCTTCGCACTTCGAGATTGAACATCCGTGCCGCGTTGAGGCCGAGGATATTGGCCCGCGCCTCGTCGCTGAGCCCGCTCATCTCGCGCTCGATTGCCTCAGCCGAATGCGGCCACGACCCCTCGTGATGTGGATAGTCGTTGGCCCACATGAAGTTCGTGGTCAGGTTGTACTTCTCAGCGAGGTCGAGTCCCGGCTGATCTTCCTGGAACGACGCGAAGCCGTTGGAATGAAAATACTCGCTCGGCATCTTCTTGAGCTTCGGATACGCCCACATGTGATGTTTTACATACGCCTCGTCCATCGCCTGCAGCGCCCACGGCACCCAGCCGATGCCGGCTTCGATCGACGCGAAGCGAAGTTTCGGGAAACGTTCGAGCACGCCTGAGGCGCAGAGATTGGCGACCGGTTCGATTGTGGGCGCCAGCGAATGTGACACGTAGTTGATAACCGCGCCACCGTCCTTGCGCGCCGCCCGCGGGTCGCGTCCAGTCGAGACGTGGAACGTGATCGCCAGATTGTGGTCCTGCAGCAGCTCCCACATAGGGTCGAACATGCCGAAGTTGTAATTTGGATGCCGCGCGTCATGGGCGCCGAAAATCGGCTTGCAGGGGAGGGTGACGCCCTTGAAGCCCATTTTCGCTATCCGTTTGATCTCGGCCAACGTGCCTTCAAGATCGCCGGTCGCGAGCGCCGCCATCGGCACCATCCGCGGGCTGTACTGGATGTACGCCTCGGCGATCCAGTCGTTGTAAACGCGGCATTGGGCCGACGCGAACAGCGGGTCGGGAGTTGCCCACATCATCAGGCCCTTGTTGGGGAAGATGATCTCCAGGTCGACGCCGTCGCGATCGAGGTCGCGCAGACGCTCCGCCGCCGTGGCGCCCGTCTTCGAGCGGATCTGGTCCTCACCCTCCAGGTTGCTGTCGAGCAGGCGCGAGCGCTGCCAGCCCTCGGAGACGGTCCATTTGACGCCGTTCTCATCGATTTCGATTCGCGGGAGCCGCTGCGCATACTTCTCTTCCAGCCGCTCTTTCCAGAGATTGGCGGGTTCATTGGCGTGGGTGTCGGCGGAGACCATGAAATACTTGTTAGGGTCCTCCGGGCGGGCCGTGCGGCGCCAGCCGCTGTGTCCGGGCGTCTTGAGCCGCCACCGATTCGGTTCGTCGATTGATTCGATCGATACGTTGCCCATGGCATCCTCCGGATCTGCCCTTGGCGGTAGCCGCAAGGTGGCAGTCCGCTTTGATGTTAGTAAGAGAATCGGCTCGGCGTAAAGAGTGGAGCGGGCGCGGTTCAGCCCGGTTCCGCGCTCAGCCGTGCCCGATGTCGCAATTTCATTCTGTCACTATCTGCTACATCTTGGTAATCTCGCGCTTCGTAACTCGGAGTTCGATTGGCTTCACCGCCGATCCTCGGCAGTCACTTTTCAGCCAAAACACGGGAAGTAAGACTTCGAATCATTTCACGGGTTTGAAGCTCGGCCCGCCCCGCGGAGATCAGTGGCTCGATCTGACCGACATATTTGCCTTCCGGGCGCCCGCCGACCCGTCGCACACGGCGCTGATCCTCAACTGCAACACGTTCGCCCAGGCCAAGGATTTCAATCCCGACGCTGTCTATCGTCTCGACATCGACAACAACGGCGACGCGCTGAGCGAGGTCGCAATCAGCTTCGTCTTCTCGAAGTCGGAAAACGGATGCCAGACCGGCGACATGTTCCTCGCTACCGGTAGCGAGGCGCGATCGCCCGAGGCGGTGGGCCAGAAGATCATCAGCAACGCGCAGGTGTCATTCGGGCCACAGCCGAACATCGTCAAGTCAGGTCCTTAGACTTATTTCGCAGGGGCTCGCAGCGCTCCCTTCATCGTTGACTTCGAGGGCATCCTGAAGCTCTTCGATTCCACGGGCGGGCGCAACTTCACCGGCAAACCACACCTCGAGGGCGGCAGGGCGCCGTGGACCGGCAAAAGGACCGCCTAATCAACGAGAACGTGTTCGGGATGGTTCTGGATCTGCCGACGAGCACGCTCGGCGCAAAACCCTCAATGCGCATCTGGGCCGATGCCGCGTGCGGCGCGACGGCAAGCTGCTCCACGTTGATCGCGACGGCAATCCTGACAGTCGCAAGTTTCTTCAATACTGACGAGACCAAGCAGTTCTACAATTCCTGCGAGCCTGTCGATGATCGCAAGAACTTCCCTCGATCAGTTCGTGCCCGTGCTCGGTCATACCGGGGGTTACACCCGCGAGGAGGCGATCGCCGCGATCGACGCCGACCAGCTGCTGCCCGACATGATGACCTACGATCCGTCGAAGCCGGCCAAGTTTCCCAACGGCCGTTCGCTCGTCGATCACGTCGTCGCGCATCGGCTCGCGTTCATCTCGAAGGGCGATATTCCGTCCGACGGCCTGAAGCCCCATCCTGATTTGCTCAAGGAATTTCCGTACATGGGCACGCCGCATCCGAATCCCGGTCCCGCTTGATTCGAAGCGACTGCGAAGATCAATGAAGGAGGCCGCGCCGGACGTCCGGCGCGGCTTGGTCAGCTTGCAAAGCCTGCGACCGCTCGATAGACGAGTTTCTGAAAGTGTTGGATGCCGCGCTCGCGCGACAGCATGAGCTGGCCTTTCTTGATCGCTCCCGATTTTAGTCCGCGCTGCACGGACTCGCAGAGAATCACGTCCTCGCGCTGCACCAGATCGGCGAGCTCGATGTAACCGCGGATGTATTCTTCGGTCGCACTCTCGGCGAAGTAGTAGTCGATCGTTTCGTAGGTGTGCTCGGCGTCGAGCGCCCTGACGCAGAGCACCTGCATGCTGGGTGGATTGCCCGAAAGCGCGAACATCGCGCTCGGCCATAACGTAGCGTAAGTGGCGCCCTGGCCGCTCTCACGCAGGTACGGTCCGTAATAGATCGAGAAGAATTCGTGATCCGTGTCAACGCGGTAGGCGTCGGTGTCGATCACTTCCGAGAAACGCGGATGCGCAACCGGGCAGTGATAGCACTCGTTGAAATTCTCGATCACGATCTTCCAGTTGGCCGCCAGCTGGTACACGTCGCGGCGATAGAGCCGGAGCCCTCGCACATCGACTCCCGCGCGCGTGAAAATCTCGGGCAGCGGCCCGAGCAGCTCTGAGAGGGGAGCGGCGCCTGGATCGGGATTCACGAAGATCAGCGGTCCCCACGATTCGACCGGAAACGCAACCAGCGAGAGCGTGCTTTTGTCGAACGACGCTTGCTCGTTGGCGCGGGGCGCGGCGCGCAACGTGCCGTCGAGATTGTAGGTCCAACCATGATAGTGGCACTGTAACGTCTGGCGGCTGCCGGCGCATTCGAGCACGACTTCGCTTCCGCGATGACGGCATACATTGGCGAACGCGCGGAGCTTCCCGGAGCCGTCGCGCACGACGATCACGGGCACGTCGCCGAGCTGAGAGGTGAAGAAGTCTCCGGCTTTCTCGACCTGACCCGTGTGGCCGACATACTGCCAGAGCTGGCTGAAGACGCGCTTCTTCTCGGCCTCGAAGATAGCGGCATCGCTGTACCACGCCGCAGGCAGCGTGTCGCCGCGCTCGAGGTCGCCGCCGATTCCACGAACTACATCAATAGTTCTGCTCACTGCTGATCTCCACGCGCCGAGCGCGACGATTGCTCAAGACTAGGCTCCGCGGATGCTTCCCTGGCCGCGCGATCGATTGCGGCCTTCAAATCGTCGAGGCTCTGGCCACCCGAATACTGGCGTCGGTTGATGAAAATCGTCGGCGTGCCGCTGATCCCGAGCCGGTCACCCTGATCCATATCCGATTCAACCAGACCCTGGTACTTGCGCGCCGCGAGGCAGGAATTGAATTTCGTCGAGTCGAGCCCGAGCCGAGCGGCGAGGTCGCTGAGATTCTGCGCGCCGAGACTTTCGCCTCCGCGCATAAGCGCGTCGTGATAGGGCCAGAACTGTCCCTGCTCGCCGGCGCATCGTGCGGCCTCGGCAGCCAGCATCGCGTGATGATGCGCGTCGAGCGGAAAGTCGATCCAGACGAATCGCATTTCGTTGCCGTAGATTCGCCGCAGCTGCGCGAGCTCAGGTTCGAGCCTGCGGCAGTTGGGGCATTCGAAATCCGAGAACTCGACCATTGTTACTGCAGCGTTCTGCGGTCCCGTTGAGGGATGCGGCAGTTGCCCGAGATCGATTTCTGCGGCGTGCGCGCCGCTGAAGGCGAACGCCATCACCAACAGAAGGAATGCTGAGGCACAGCTGAGGAATCGCATGATCGACTGAATCTGATATGCACGATTCCGGGTGCAGATTCCACGCGATGGGCTCACCCGGCGAGATGCGAATGTTTCACCTGAAACATTTGTCCCCAGCATGACAATTTGTGGACAGAGTACACGATGAACAGGGTATCCTTAATGCTCGATGTTATCGAGGAAATTCGGGCCGAATCTGGCGCCGACATGCGATATGGACGGCTTGCAGCCTCTGCAAGCCATCAGACTCCTAATCTTCGCCCGTCCAGTTGCGATAACATTAGCGCCCTGCAGCGATTAGTCGTAGCTCTCCGCATCCGTGCAGCCACTTAGCGTTACGAAATGATTTCCATCAGGCCGCGCGATGCCAATTCGCCGACAAGCCGCGTGGCGTCACGCTCGATCAGCTCCACCGGCGCATCGTAGCTCGCCGCGATAGCGCGCGCGATTTGTCGCGGAGTCGTGCGGCGGCGCGCCCGCTCGAACATCTCGGTTCCAACCGCGTCGAGCCGGAAGACCGCGCCGCTCCTCAGATTCAGCAGCAGCGCGCCACGGTCGATACATCTAATCGCGGTATTTTCCGAAGCGACGATTCGCGACGACGGTGTTACTTCGTATGCGGCGCGCGAGTTACGCCGTCCGCCGGGATGGCATTTGAGCTGAGCTGGAAAGGAGCGATCGAGGCTTGGGGCGCTTCGGAACCAGCCGGAAAAGGCGGTCTTGTGATTGGAGCCGATGACTTCTGTGTTGCGATGCTCGAGCGCGGCGCTCACGCGAAACAGTACCGCGTCTCCGGGTCCGACGTTCGCGATCTCTTTCACGATCTGGCCATCGCGCTTGCGGCGGATCTGCAAGTGGCCGCCGCGATAAGGGCGCGGCGAGAGATTGATTGTGATGGCGGCGCGACGTTGTTCGGCGTTGTCGTCGTGCCACGAGAGTGACCGGCCCTTGCCCGCGATGGCGCGCCGAATCGACGCCGCGACCGAGCGAAGCGGGCCGCATCCGGTGACGCGGCGAATCTCGGCAAAGGCGCGTGGATCGTCCAGAAGGAAGATCAGCGCAGCCGTCGCGTTGTGCCGTGGCAGAAACTGATCGCTGCCGAAGCCCTTATGTATGGCGCGTCGAAAGCGGCTCTCGGCGATCTGCGCCCGGATGATGCGGAGCAGGCGCGGCGCGAGAAATCGCGGCAAGGGCACTGCATGCTCGCGCTCGTAGAGCGCACGTGCACGTGCGAACGCACGTGCCGATCCGATGACTTCGATTCCGTGCGGCGTGAGCGTTAGCAGCGGTGTGACCGATACTGCTGCTCGACGGCGATTCACCAGCACTCGCTCCAGGCAGTGAAGCGTTACGACGCCATCCGCCGGCCGCCGGTTTGGTTCGCGGCCGGCTCGGGCGCATGCACGGTTTCCGCAACCGGCACGTACTCGCGGCCTTCGCGCCATGCATGGAAACGCTCCTGCGCTGCCTCGAGATAGGTATAGATGACGGGCGTGATGTAGAGCGTGAGGAATTGCGAGAAGAAGAGTCCTCCGACCACCGCAACGCCCAGCGGCCGCCGCGACTCCGCGCCCGCGCCAACGCCGAGCGCGATCGGCAGCGTGCCCATGAGCGCCGCCATCGTGGTCATCATGATCGGCCGGAAGCGGATGATGCAGCCCTCGAAGATCGCTTCTGCCGGCGACTTGCCCTCGGTGCGCTGCGCATCGAGCGCAAAGTCGATCATCATGATTGCGTTCTTCTTCACCAGGCCGACCAGCATGATCACGCCGACGAACGCGAACAGGTCGAGCTCCATGCCGAAGACCCAGAGCGTCAGCAGCGCGCCGAGTCCGGCGGCCGGCAAGCCGGAGAGAATCGTGATCGGATGGATGAAGCTCTCGTACAAAATCCCGAGCACCAGGTAGATGATGAGGATCGTCATCACCAGCAACATGCCGAGGTTCGAGGTTGACGACTGGAAGGCCTGCGCCGTGCCCTGGAAGCTGATGGTGATCGACGCGGGCAGGATGTCCTCGGCAACGCGATGCACTTCCTTGATCGCCTGGCCGAGTGACACGCCCGGCGCGGTATCAAAAGAGATAGTCGCCGACGGAAGCTGGCCCAGATGATTGATCGAAAGCGGGCCGAGCGAGCGCGTGAACTTAACGAGTGTATCGAGCGGCACGAGCTGGCCGCTTTGCGCGGATCGAATGTAGAGCAGCGACAGCGTGGACGGATCGAGCTGGTATTGCGGCTCGACTTCCATGATCACCCAGTACTCGTTGTTGGGCGCGTAAATCGTCGAGATCTGCCGCGCACCGTAGGCGTCGTTGAGCGCGTCCTCGATTTCCTGCGCAGTGATGCCGAGCGTGTGCGCGCGATCGCGATCGATATCTATCGTTACCTGCGGATTCTTGACCTGCAGATCGCTGTTTACGCCGCGAAGCTCCGGCAGCTTGGCGAGGCGCTGCTCGAGAAGGGGAGCATACTTGTAAAGCGTCGTCGTGTCCGGGCACTGCAGCGTGAGCTGATACATCGAGCGCGTGAACTGCGCGCCGATCCGGATCGGCGGCGGGTTCTGCAGGAACACGCTCAGGCCCGGGATGCTGTTCAGCTTAGGCCGCCACTTGGCGATGAGCTGGTCGACGCTGTACCTGCGCTTCGAGCGCGGCACGAGGTGGGTGAAGACGATGCCGGTGTTTGAAGCGCCGCCGGGGCCGCTCGAGCCGACGCTCACGAAGTAGCTCCTCACGTTGGGCTCGCCCTTTATGAGCGACGCCGCGGCCAGCTGATGCTGGACCATCGAGTCGAACGAGATTCCCTGCTGAGCGAGTGTGAAGATGATGAGGTCGTTGTTGTCCTCGCTTGGCAGGAAACCCTTCGGCATCACCGTGAACATCCAGATGGTCGCGACCAGGAGGAAGATCGAGAAGATGAGCGTCTCGGGCCGATGCCGCATCACCCATGAGAGACTCCGCTGATAGTAATCGAGCATCGCGTCGAAGCCGCGCTCGGTCACCATGTAGAGGCGGCCGTGCCGCTCACTTGCGGGCGGCTTGAGAAAGCGCGAACAGAGCATCGGCGTCAGGGTCAACGACACGAACCCTGAAACGAGGATCGCCGCGCCGATCGTCACCGCGAACTCGTGCAGCAGGCGGCCGAGGATGCCGCTCATGAACAGCACGGGAATAAAGACCGCGGCGAGAGACAACGTCATCGAGACGATCGTGAAACCGATTTCAGCGGCGCCATCGAGCGAGGCGGTGAGCGCGTCCTTGCCCATCTCCATGTGGCGCACGATGTTCTCGAGCATCACGATCGCGTCGTCCACGACGAAGCCGACCGCGAGCGTGATCGCCATCAGGGACAGGTTGTCGAGCGAATAGTCGAGCACCCACATCACGGCGAACGTGCCGACGATCGACATCGGCAACGCCGCGCTCGGAATCACGGTCGCGGAGAGATTGCGCAGGAATAGGAAGATGACCAGTACGACGAGGAATACGGTCAAGAGCAACGTGAACTGAACGTCGTTGACGCTGGCGCGAATCGTCTCCGAGCGGTCGCCGAGGATGTCGATGTGCAGCGAGGCGGGCACCTCGGCGCGAAACGCGGGCAGCAGGGCGCGTACGCGATCGACGACTTCTACAGTGTTGGTGCCCGGCTGACGCTGAACCGCTAGCACCACCGCCGGCTCGCCATCGGCCCATCCGCGCGATTTGTCATCCTGCACGCTGTCGAGCACGCGCCCGACCTCATTGAGCCGCACGGGCGCGCCATTGCGATAGGCGACGATCAGTGGTCGGTAAGCGGCCGCGTCGGTGAGCTGCCCCTTGGTCTGCACGGTGAACTGCTGATGCGTGCCGTAGAGCGTGCCGGTCGGCAGATCGACGTTGGCATTCTGAATCGCGCTCGCCACCTCGTCGATTCCAATCCCGCGCGATGCGAGCGCTTTCGGGTCGACCTGCACCCTAACGGCATACTTCTGCGAACCGTAAATCTGCACCTGTGCGACGCCGCTCACCATCGAGATCCGCTCGCCGAGGTAGGTCTCCGCGTACTCATCGACTTGCGAAATCGGCATCGTCGTCGAGCTGAGGGAGAGGTAGAGAATCGGCTGGTCGGCAGGATTGACCTTGCGATACGTGGGCGGCGACGGCATGCCGGTCGGTAGCTGCGAGAGCGTGGCCGTGATCGCCGCCTGCACGTCCTGGGCAGCAGCATCGATATTACGGGAGAGGTTGAATTGCAGGGTTATGCTCGTGCTGCTCTGCTGGCTGGTCGAGCTCATCGAGTCGAGGCCGGCGATAGTCGAAAACTGCTTTTCGAGCGGCGTCGCGACGGAAGAAGCCATCGTGTCCGGGCTTGCACCGGGGAGGCTTGCGCTCACGACGATCGTCGGGAAGTCGACGTTCGGTAGATCACTGACCGGCAGGTAGCCGTACGCCATCAGGCCGAACAGCACGATGGCGATCGAAACCAGCGTGGTCATCACCGGGCGGCGAATGAAGAGTCCCGCGACGTTCACGATTCGACTCCGCCGGTGAGGCCGTGCTTGATGGCCACGGTGGCGCCCGGAATCAAACGTAGCTGGCCGTCAGTCACCACTATCTCGCCCGCCTTGAGGCCACGCTCGACGACAGTCTCGCCGTCGATCGACTGGCCGATCACAACGGGCCGCGTCTCGGCCTTCATCGCGCCGTTGATCACAAAGACGTAGGAGCCGTCCTGGCCGGTCTGGATCGCCTGCGACGGCACGACGATCGTGTTAGGAAGCTCGCTGAGCACGAGCGTGGTGTTAACGAATTCCCCCGGCCATAGCCGGCCGTCCGTGTTGGTGAAGGTTCCTTTTAAGTTGATCGTTCCGGTCGTTCGATCGACGGTGTTGTCGATGAACGTCAGCTCGCCGCGCACCGCCGTTTGCTGCTGACCGGGGATCAAGGCCTCGACGGGAAGCTTGCGCTCCGCGACGTACTCGCGCACCGCGGGGAGGTTCTGCTCGGGAATCGAGAAATCGACGTAAACCGGCCGAACCTGGTTGATCACGACCATCGGGTTGTCTTCGTTAGCCTTGATCACGTTGCCAGCGTGAACCAGCAGGCCGCCGGTGCGACCATCGATCGGCGAACGAATAGAGGTGTAGGCGAGATTGAGCTTCGCTGTCTCAACCGCGGCCTTGTCCGCGGCGACCAAAGCGTCAGCCGCTCCCGCGTCGGCATGTGCCTGATCATATTGCTGATGCGAGCCGACGCCTTGCTTCAGCAGGTAGCCGTACCGCTTCTCGTCGGCGTCGGCACGTGTGGCCAACGCGGTGTCGCGCGCGAGGTCAGCCTCAGCCTGCAACAGCGCCGCCTGATACGGCCGCGGATCGATCGTGAAGAGCAGGTCGCCTTGCTTTACCTCGTCGCCTTCCTTGAAGTGAACCTCGGTAATCTGCCCACCCACCATCGATTTCACGTTGACCGTTGAAAACGCCTCGACGCGCCCGATCGCGTGCAGTGCGTTGGCGACCGTCTTTTTCTCGGCCTTAGCAGCTAGCACGGGCACCGCGCTTCGGGGACCGAACCCCTGCTGCTCGGAGCCGTGCGAGCACGCAGCCGCAATTGAGGCTGCGGAGACAATCAGCACCAGTCGCGCGATAAAGCTCAGCGTTCCAGCGATCGATTTAGCTATCGGCAAGGATGCCTTTCCCCGTTCGTTGGCGGGCCTAGCCTCG
>JASHQJ010000555.1 GCA_030037595.1 Candidatus Binataceae bacterium | reverse complement strand
GCCCGGCACGAATCTCGACGCAGGCGGCGCATTCACCGCACGGCTCCGCGGTCGGACCCCTCTCGCAATTGAGGCATCGCGCGAGGATGCGCGCCGCGGTGGTCTTGCCGACGCCGCGAATACCGGTGAAGAGGAACGCATGCGCGATTCGGCCGCGCTTGATCGCCTCGCTGAGCGTGCGTGTGACGTGTTCCTGGCCGACCAGTTCGCCGAAGCGTTCCGGGCGCCACTTGCGCGCGAGCACGAGATGAGAAGCTGGAGATTCGGCCATCGCGATCTTTTTAACGGCGCTGCCCGTCGAATGATAGCCAGGCACCCCTGCGGCACAGGGTGGCGGCCGGTACCGTTGCTTCCTTCCGGACCTGGCGGGGTTCGCGGCCTTCCCTTGCGCAGGACCCGGCTATCAGCGGCGGGCAGAGTCGTCAGGTACGGCGCGGTTTTCGTCAGCGCCGGGATATTACAGTATCACAGCGGCGGCGATTCAACTGCATCGCGCGAGCTTAGCGAAGGATCGATTCGCGCTCACTGCTACTCGGAGTTTTTTGATTCCAGCGAACCCGCGTCAGGTCATTCGCGCACGCCACGACATCATCCCATTTGGAGCACAGAATCGTCTGCGCTTCCTGATGCCGGATGATCTTCATCGTGTCGCTGCCACATCGCTCGCAGATGAGGTAGCGCCCTTCGCCAATATCCACGCTCGAATTCTACACCATCCGCGGGCGCGCGGCCGCCGATTTTTCATCATTCCGATTTCGCCGGACGTGACAAGGACTCGAGCGCTTCGAGCTGCCGCTCCTTCAGCTCCGCGATCTCCAGCAGCTTCTGCTCGTAGTGCTCGATCTTCGCGAGCGCGGGTACGCTCGCGCTCACCGCGGCGTGTTCCGGGTGCGCGATCATGCCTGAGAGGCTGTTCAGCAGGTTTCCAATCTGATGCCTGAATGTCGCCGGATCGCTGATCGACAAATCGGCCACCACGCGCAGCGCCGAGAGCGGCGTCACCGCGATGCCGTGGCCGTCGTTTCCGTGAAGCGCTGAAACACCGCCTTGAGTTCGTCGTCGGATGCCTCGGCCACGTACCGGCACGCGAGCGGATCGACCTCGATGAACGGAGTGCCGACGTCCGCTTTGCCGGTGTGAAAACCCGACACCTGCGCTCGTTTTCATAGGCGCGCATATAGCCGCTGCCGAAGAACTGGGTGTGAATGATCTTGCCGTGCGTGATGTAGCCGCGGCAGAGGTTGCCGAGCAGCAGCAGCCGGAATGCCAACCTGTAGCAATGATGAACGAGTGTGGTGAGACCGGCGGTCGAGAGCCTCGGCTGAGATCACGGCGCAATCCGAGATCGGCGTCACGCGAAATCAAATCTCGCTCGACACCGAGCACCGCCGGGATGCCGTCGCCATAGGTCGGGCGCGTGTTCTTCCTCGTGCGATGAGCCAAATGCCTTGATCAGCTCGAGGATCCATTCCACGGTCGGCGCGCCGGCGCCGCCGTGTTGCGAGCGCTCGACGATGTTCTTGAAGCCGAGGATATCGACGAACGCGATGAACTTGTCCTCGTAGTTCACGCCACACCTTCCGCGAGTCTCTTTTATCGTCAAATTGTATAGATGTCACCCGATCAATCCGGGCGCGTGAAGTACCCGCCGCTGGCGGCGCACAGAAATCATTGGCGTGGGAGCGGCGCGGTTGCTATCTGATTTGTGATGGCACGTGAAAAGGAATTGCTTGCGATTGGCTTGCTGCAGATGAGCTGCGCGGCCGAGCCGCGCCTCAACCTCGAAAAGGCAGTCGAGCGAATCGAGGAAGCGGCCAAGCGCGGCGCCAAAATCGTCTGCACCCAGGAGCTCTTCGCGTCGCACTATCCCTGCCAGGTCGAGGATCCGAAATTCTTCGATCTAGCCGAACCGATTCCCGGGCCGACGACGGAACGCCTCGGCGCGCTCGCGATGGCGCGCAAGATCGTGATCGTGGCATCGCTTTTCGAGCGCCGCGCCGCCGGCGTTTATCACAATACCTCGGTGGTGATCGGCGAGGACGGCAGGATTGCCGGCCGCTACCGCAAGATGCATATCCCCGACGACCCGCGCTACTACGAGAAGTATTACTTCACGCCCGGCGATCTCGATTTCGTCGCGCATCCTACGCCGCACGCCAACGTTGGCGTGCTCGTATGCTGGGATCAGTGGTTTCCCGAGGCGGCGCGCCTCACCGCGATGGCGGGAGCGCAGATCCTCTTCTATCCGACCGCGATCGGATGGTGGCACGGCGAGCCTCACGAAGTGCGACCCAAGCAGCGCGACGCGTGGGAGACGATCCAGCGAAGCCACGCGATCGCCAACGGCGTATTCGTTGCCGCCGTCAACCGCGTCGGCGTCGAGGGCGAGCTCGAGTTCTGGGGCAATTCGTTTGTGTCCGATCCGTTTGGCGAAGTGATCGCGCGAGCGAGCGGCAAGGATGAAGAGACGCTCGTAGTCGAGTGCGATTTGAAGAAGATTGAGTACACGCGGCGCAACTGGCCGTTCCTGCGCGATCGCCGAATCGACGCCTACGGCGATCTTACGCGGCGCTTTCGCTCGTAGATCGTGAAACAGATTCCGCGGGAGCATCGGCGGCGACTCGCCGCCTACCGGATGCCGCCCGAGTGGGCGCCGCATCTCGCGTGCTACCTCGTGTGGCCGCACAACCCGGACACCTGGCCCGGCAAGTTCGAGCTGATCCCGCCGCTCTACGCGCGGATGGTCGCGGCGATAGCATCGTTCGAGCCGGTGCGGTTGATGGTGAAGGACGAAGCGGCGATGCCCGAGGTGCTCGAACTGCTTCAAGACGCGGCGGGGGGCGACGACGCAATCATCCGCAATGTCGAAGCGTTCCTGCTCCCAACCAACGACTCGTGGGCGCGCGATCACGGTCCGATCTTCGTCAATCGAATCGCGCCCGGCGACGGGCCAAAGCAAATCGCGCTCGACTGGCGCTTCAACTCGTGGGGCGAGAAGTACGGCGCGTACGATCTCGATGACGTCGTACCGCAAAGGCTCGCGCGGCGTTTCGGCTTCGAGGTAATCGAGCCGGGAATCGTGCTCGAAGGCGGGTCGATCGACGCCAACGGCGCCGGCACGCTGCTTACGACCGAGTCATGCCTGCTGAACAAGAATCGGAATCCCGATCTCTCGCGCGCCGACATCGAGGACTACCTGAAGACCTACCTCGGCGTGACCAACCTACTGTGGCTCGGCGACGGAATCGCCGGGGACGACACTGACGGCCATATCGACGACCTCGCGCGCTTCGTCGCTCCCGACACGATCGTCACCGTCGTCGAGGACGATTCCGCCGACGTCAACTACAAGCCGCTCCAGGAGAACCTCACGCGGCTGAAATCGATGCGCGACCAGGACGGCCGCCCGTTTCGAATCGAGACGCTGCCGATGCCGCCTCCGGTCATCTACGACGGCACGCGCCTGCCCGCATCATACGCGAACTTCTATATCGCCAACGGCGGTGTCGTGATGCCCACCTTCGAGTGCAGCGCCGACCGCGTCGCGGCCTCGAACCTCGAGCGGCTCCTTCCGGGCCGACGCGTCGTCGGCGTGCCCTCGACAGACCTCGTGTGGGGATTAGGCTCGGTTCATTGCCTGAGCCAGCAGCATCCGGCACCGAGTGCCTGACCAACTCAACCCGTCATCTGATGAAATCGCGCTTCGCCTCACCGGAGAGGTTGTCCTGTCTATGAATAAAAGGAATTTAAGTTGTAACTTAAAAATCTTGATTTAGCTATTGACTTAAGTAATTCGCTGGATATTATACGCCTCATGCGGCCGCTCCTTCTCAAGTGCCCATCGTGCGACGGTGCCCTCACAGTGGCCCGCCTCGAATGCCCCCGATGTGGGATCGCAATCGAGGGGGACTTCGCGATGCCCACGTTGCTGCGCCTCTCGCCCGCCCAGATCGATTTCGTCGAGGTCTTTATCAAGAACCGCGGCAGTATCCGCGACGTCGAGCGCGAGCTCGGCGTTTCGTACCCGACAGTCCGCGGCCGCCTCGACGATGTGATTCGCGCGCTCGGCTATCCGCTGAAGGGTGACGCGGCCGACGAAGCACCCGCCGACGATTCTGCCGCAAATCGGCGCTCCGTCCTGGCCGAGCTGAAGTCCGGTCGCCTTTCACCTGAAGAGGCGCTCGCCAAACTCAACGAAACGAGTTCCGACAAGAACCGCTAATCAACGGGAGGAAATCTCGATGGCATCCGACAACTTCCACGGAATCGAAACCCTTCGCGTCGAACGCGCGCGCGGCAATCTGAAGATTACCGGCGGCAGCGAGACCGGCTTCTCGGGCCTCGACGACGCCGACGTCTCCCGTGACGGTGCGCTGTTGGAAGTGACGCTGCGCTCGAACGCCTCGCTCTACGTGCCGTCTGGGGTCACGATCGAAATTATCGAGGCATCCGGCAATCTCGAGCTCCGCGATTTAACCGCGCCGGTCACGCTCGACAAGGTCAAAGGCAACCTCCGCGCATCGAAAGTCGGCGCGATCAATATCCGCGAGCGTGTCGCGGGCAACGTCCGCCTCGAACACGCGGGGACCGTCGAGGCAGAGCGAGTCTCGCGCGGTCTCACCGTTGAGGATGCGAGCTCGGTCCAGGCCAGCCAGGTCGATGGCGAAGTCGAATGCGGCATTATCGGCGGTGCGATCGCGATCGAGCGGGTCGCGGGCGGCGCACGCCTCTACGAAGTCCGCGGCAAGATCACTTCGCATCTGGTCGCTGGCTCGCTTGAAGTCGCCGACACCGAGACCGTCGAGGTCAGCGTCGTCGGCGGCAAGGTGCGCGCGACGCAGGTAAACGGCGGGCTTGGCTTCGGCAAGATCGGCGGCAAGTTCGTCGTCGATGGCGCCACGGGCGACGTCGCGGCGGGCTTCGTCGGCGGGCGCGCGAGTATCACGCGCGCGGGCGGCAAGGTCGAGCTGTTCGACGTCGGCGGCGCGGTCGATATCCGCGGTCCGTTCATGGCGGGCGCGTCGTGCACGATAAAGAGCCGCGGCCGAATCAATGTCGAAGTCGATCCCACGGCGTCGCTTCGTTTGAATGCCTCCGCCGGATGGGGCCGGGTCAGGATCTACGGTCTCGACGAGAGCGGCCTCAAGCGGAGCGGCCGCGCCGGGGTCGAAGGGACGATCGGCCCCGAGCCGCAGAGCGGCGAGCGGACGTTGCTCGACCTCGAAACCACCTCGGCCGACATTATCGTCGCGAGCGCGAGCGCCGAAGGCCGCGACTACTACGGCCGCGACTCGCGCTTCGGACGCGGCTTCGCGGGCTCCTTCGAGGATTTCGCCAATGATCTCGGCGAGGAGATTCCCGAGTTCGTTAGCTCCGTCGTGGGCGCGGTCGGCAAGTTCGTGTCGCAGAGCGGAGTCGCGTCGGGCGGCTTCGCCCAGGATGTGACTCGCGACGTGACGCGCGGAATCCGCCAGGCGATCGAAGAAATCGAGCGCGTACTGGCCGACGTCGAGCAGCGCGTGCCGGCCGAGGCGAAGGAAAAGCTCACCGCGCTTG
>JASHQJ010000554.1 GCA_030037595.1 Candidatus Binataceae bacterium | reverse complement strand
GCCGTCCCATTTGCGGTTGTGCCGCGCCATGTAGCACGGGTCGTGATACGTAACGCGCGCGTTGAGCTCGCCGCGGGGTTTGAGCCGGCCCGCCTGCACCAGCTCGTCGATAAACTCGGCCTCGTGCAGCACCGTGTAGTCGCCGCCGAAGTCCGGATACTCGTTCTTCAGGTTGTGATAGCAATGCGGGCACTGGGTAACGATTCGCCGCGGCTTGTAGCGGTTGATTGTCTCGACGTTCTGCTGCGCAACGGTCGCGTAGAGATATTCGTTGCCGAGGCGGCGCGCCGGATCGCCGGTGCACATCTCCTCGCGCCCGAGGATTCCGAACTTGACGCCCGCCTGTTTCATCAGGCCCGCGAACGACTTCGATACCTTCTGGTTGCGCTCGTCGTACGACCCGGCGCATCCGACCCAGTAGAGCACATCGAGGTCGGCGGGGTCTTCGACTTCCGCCATCTCGGGTATATCAAGACCGGCCGCCCACTCGGCGCGCTTCTCCTGCGCAAGTCCCCACGGATTTCCCTGGTTCTCGATTCCCTTGAACGCGCCCGTGATCTGCGTCGGGAAGCGGCTTTCCATCAGTACATCGTAGCGCCGCATATCGACGATACGCTGGATATGCTCGATTCCGACGGGGCATCCCTCCTCGCACCATCCGCACGACGTGCAACCCCAGACCGCCTCCTCGGTCGCGACCTGGGTAATCATGTCGGGGCCTTCCCATGCTTTCGCTTCCGCGCCGTCGCCGTTGGCCCCGTTGGCTTTGGCCGCCATCAGAAAGGGCGCCTTCTGCAGCAGATGCTCGCGCTGCTCGATCACGAGGTATTTGGGATTCAGCACCTTGCCGGTGTTCACCGTCGGGCAGTTGATCGTGCAGCGGCCGCATTCGAGGCACGACGACATGTCGAGCAATTGCTTCCACGTGTACTGCTCGACCTGCGACACGCCGAAGGTCTCGGCGTTTTCAAAATCCTTGATCGGAGCGAGACGGCCGCGCGGCCCGAGATTTCTGAAAAAGAGATTTAGCGGGCCGAAGATCAGATGACGGAGCTTGGTGAACGGGAAGCAGAACAGGAGCGCGTACACGAACAATACGTGCACCAGCCAGAGCCATCGATGGAAGGTAACGCCCGCGCCGAGCGCGCCTTCGATCGCCCCGACGATTTTTCCCACGTACGCCCACTCGGTGAAGTTCGGATGCGTCGCGTTGATTCGCGCCCCTTCGAGCATCAGACCCGTGATGGCTACGAGCACCATCATCGTCATCGGGAACCAGTAGCCGAGGCGGTTTTCGAAATTGTCCTGAATCTTGTCCGAAGGGGGATCATTGAGGACGGTCGGCTTCCGGACCGAGCGACGCGCACCCTCCATCAGCACGCCGAGGATCAGCATCAGGAAGAAGGTGTCCATCGCGAGTTTGAACACCAGGTAGAAGTCGCCGTAGTAGAAATAGAGATCGATGCCGAACAGATGGAAGAAATCGCGCACGTCGCTGTTGATCGCGACGATCGTCGTGCCGATCAGCAGGCCGACAAACGCGACGTAGAACGAATAGTGCATCCATCCCCACGACTCGCGGATGACGACGCCCTGCCCGAACGCATCGCGCAGCGCGAGCACGAGCCGCTCGATCGGATGATCGAAGCGATTCTCCGCGGTGCCGAGGCTGACCAGCCGCCACCATCGGATGCCCGCGTAAATGAATCCGGCGAGCAGCGCCACCAGCAGCGCGTACATCAGCACGATAAAAGGGAGGGGGATGTTCCACAGGATCTGGCGGGTGACTTGCTCGTTCATTCAGGGCTCCGGAATAGGCGCGGTGGCGAAACGAGTCGCCATCGCGCGGACCTGCAACGGACCTCCTCTTAAATCAGACCATCGCCGATCAATTCAATCCGGCGTGCGGCGAAGGTTGCCACACTCATTCGGTCTCGACGCGGCCGTTGCCGACGCGCCAGCGCTCGTTCGTGCATCGGCGCACGAGCGCGTCGTCATGCGTAACGATTACCAGCGCTCCCGGATATTCAATAAGCGCGCGCTCGAGCCGCTCGATCGCAGGGATATCGAGATGATTCGTCGGCTCGTCGAGTAAGAGAGCCCACACCTGGCGGCCGAGGCCCCACGCGAGTGCGAGCTTGCGCGCCTCGCCTGGAGAGGGCTGATGTGATTCGAGCAGGCGATCCGGATGGACGCCTAGCGCCGCGACTACCGAAAGCACGCGGCCGCGCGCATCGGCGCTGAGCGCGCGCAGCGCGTCGAGCATCGCGATTCCGTCGCTGGCAGTCAGCTCCTGCGGCAGATGAAGCAAGCGCTCAGCCGGCACGTGTGCGCCGCGCAATAGCGCCGCGAGCAACGTGGTTTTGCCGGCGCCGTTGGGACCAGCGACGAAGATGCGGCTCTCGCGTTTCACGGCGAGATGAACGTCGTGAAGGATCGGCTCATCGCCGGCGCATACGACGCGCTCATCGATAGTGAGAACCTTCGCGACCGGCGCGGGCACGTAGTCAACGAAGATCGAAGTTCCTTTTTCCTTTCGGAAGGAAAACTCGCCGAGGCGCTCATCGACTCGATCGACGCTGGCGCGCAGCAGGCCTGCGTCGCGTGAAATCCGTTCGGATGCCATTCGCGCCTTGCCCTTCGCCAACATACTGGTGGCGTCGTGATCGCGAGGACCCTTCATCCGCTTTCCTGCGCCGGTGCTCGCGTTCGCTTCCGCGGCCGTCGCAATTCTGCGCTTGTCGGCCAGGCGGCGTGCGAGCGTGGCGCGCTGATGCCTCAAACGTTCGTATTTCTCGTGACGCTCGCGGGCTTCGGCCTCCCACGAGGCCTTTGCGACGCTGTACCCGCCACGCCAGAGGCGAGCCGTTGCCTGATTGACGCGCAACGTGTGCGCGGTCAAATCATCGAGCAGCGCCCGATCGTGTGAGACGATTATGCCGATGCCGCGGTAGCGCATGAGGCCCGCGGTCAGCAGCTCGCGCGCCTCGCGATCAAGATGATCGGTCGGTTCGTCGAGCATCAAAACTGCGGGCTCGGCCGCGAGCGCTGCGCCGGCCTGCCATCGCTTGCGCTCGCCCGGCGAGAGTGTCGGCCATCGCGCAAGGTCGCCAGCATCCAGCGCGAGCTCGCCCTGGATACGCCGCGATACGCCATCGACGGCCGCGGCGAACTCGGAGATCGCGGGCGTGGGCTGCTCCACCGTCTGCGGGCATAGCTCTACGCGCGCTGACAGCGGACCGAAGAAGATCGCGCCGCTGCTTGGCTCGAGATCACCGGCAACGAGCTTCAACAGCGTCGATTTGCCAGCGCCATTGGCGCCGACCACACCGGTCCATCCCGAAGCGAGCTGAAAGCTCGCGCCGGTTATGATTGGAACCGAATCAACGTATGAAAAATCGAGATGATCGAAACGGACAAACACTGTAACTGCTCCCGCGAGAAGCGCGCATCGGTATCGCCGTCGCGCGCGCGTTAATCTCGAACCGCGAATTGGGAAGCAGCTAGTTTTTCAAACCTGTCAGGTCTCCGATGGGATGGACGAAGGATATCGCGGCGATCGCCGCCAATCAAATAGCTCCGAACTTACACCTTGAAGCGGACGTGAATCATGTCGCCGTCGCGCATCACGTAATCCCTGCCTTCGAGCCGGAGCTTTCCCGCTTCGCGCACCTTGGCGTCGGACTTAAGCGGAACGAAATCCTCGTAGCTCACGACCTCGGCACGGATAAAGCCGCGCGCGATGTCGCTGTGAATCACGCCGGCAGCATCCAGAGCCGACTCGCCGCGCTTCAGAGGCCATGCATGCGCCTCGGGTTCGCCCGCGGTGTAGAACGTGATGAGCCCGAGATGGTCGTAGAGCGCGTGGATCAACCGATCGCGCGCGGGCGCCGAGAGCCCCGCTCCAGCGAGCATCTCCTTCTGCCCCGCCTCGTCGAGTTCCCAAAGTTCGGCCTCGAACGCCGCCGCGAGCCGGAACACTTCCAGATGATGCTCGCGGACCGCATCGCGCTCCGCGTCGGTGACGTCGCTCGCGGCGCGTTCCATCTCGCAATTGATCGCGATCAGCGCAGGCTTGCGCGATAGAAATCCGAAACTCGAAAATGTCTGCAGCTCCTGCGCCGTAAGATCGAGCAGGCGGAGCGCCTTGCCCTGCTCGAGCCAGGCAGTCACCTTTTGCAGCGCGGCGCGCTCGAAGTCGCTGCCCTTTTCCTTCTTGATGCGCTCGAGCCGGCGCTCGGCCTGATCGAAATCCGTGAACACGAGCTCGCCCTCGATCGTGTCTAGCGTGGCAACAAGATCGCGCTCCATGCCGGAGAATTGCGGCACGACGATCAGGAGCGCATCCATGTCGCGCACGAGTGGCAGCAAGCTCGGGTCGAGCGCCGCGCCCTCCTTCTGCTCCTTGGGATTGGGAGCGAAGTCGATAATCGTGAGCTCGACCGGCACTTTCTTTTTCGATCCATACGCGGCCTCGAGAAAATCGAGCCGTGGATCGGCGACCTTGATCTGCCCGGGCCGTGCGCGATTCTTGCCCTCGGCCGTGCCGGGGATCGGCGCGAGACCGGTGAGGGCGTGGAAGACGGTTGATTTGCCGGCGCCGCGCGCGCCGATAATTCCGGTTTTCAAAATCGACAGCTCCGAACCGATCAGGCTTACATATCGGACCGAGGCGTGGAAGCGGCGGCGATTTCGGTGTAAACGGCGCGGCGCTTTTTAGTATAACTGCGCGAGAGGACTCGCCATGCCCACCGCACCGATAGACTACCAGGCGCGTTATCCGATCGACTTCGGCGATATCGACGCGCGCGTGCGCCAGCAACCCGTGCAGCTCTTCGCGGCCGACTTCGGCAAGTCGCGCGGCATCCTTTATACGCCGACGACGGGGAAGCCGCGCACGGTCGTGATCATGGCGCATCCGCGCGCCGAGTTCAGCACTCATTACTCGATCCCGTACTGGGTCGAGGCGGGCTTCGCCGCGTTCGGCTTCAACACGCGCTACCTCAACAACGACTCGACGATGCTGCACGAAAATCTGCTGCTCGACCTCGCGGCGGGAATCCGGTTCCTGCGCGAAGAGGAGGGCTTCGAAAAGATCATCATGCTCGGCAACTCGGGCGGCGGCTCACTCTTCTCGTACTACGATGCGCAGGCGCGCACGCCCAAGGGCCAGCGCATCGCGGCGCCGCCGGGTGGGGGACCGCCCGATCTGAATCAGCATGAACTTCCGACCGCCGACGGTTTCATCGTGCTCGCGGCGCATCCTGGACAGGGGATGGTCCTAATGTCGTGCCTCGACGCGGCGGTGGTCGATGAAAACGATCCGTTCGCGTCGGATCCAGAGCTCGACATGTACGACGAGCGCAACGGCTTTCGCACGCCGCCCGCCGAGAGTCGCTACTCGAAGGAGTTCCTCGAGCGCTATCGCGCGGTGCAACGTGCGCGATGCGCGAGGATCGACGCGATCGCGCGGCGGCACATCGCGGAGGCAGCGCAAGGACGATCGGCGATGCGCGCGCAGGATTTCGCGAAGCGGCCCGCTGACGAGCGTAACTACGCGGCGCGGCGGGCGATGGCGCCGCGATACATGATCGTGTACCGCACGCAGGCGAATCCCAATTATCTCGACTTGTCGATAGATCCATCGGAACGCACGGTCGGATCGATCATCATGCCGCGGCCTGACTTGGGCAATTACTCGGCGTTCGGACTCGGACGAATCGTGACGCCGGATGCGTGGCTCTCGACCTGGTCGGGGCTGTCGTCGTACGCAAAAACGGCGACGAACCTGCCCAAGGTCACCGTCGCGACGTTGGTGGTCGGCGCCAACGGCGATCAGGACATCTTCAATTCAGATGTGCGCGCGGAATTCGAAGCGTCGGGCGCAAGCGACAAATCGATCGCGTTCATCGAGGGTGCAGATCACTTCATGCGCGCGGGCGGGATCAAGGCGAATCTCGGCGATCCGCGGCCGCGCCTGATGGCGGTGCTTACAAAGTGGGCTCGCGAGCGCTTCGCGCCATGAGCCCACACCGTCGTCGCTCGGCCCTTTCAAGGGAGGAAAAGCTCGGCTAGTCTGACTCATTCGACGTGCGCCGCCTCGCGGCGCGAGCAATCGACGGTGGGCCACCCTAGCTCAGTCGGTAGAGCAGCTGATTCGTAATCAGCAGGTCGTCGGTTCGAATCCGACGGGTGGCTCCAAAGAAATCTCCTTTAATTTCAGCTACTTAGAGTACGCAACCATCAACCGCCGCTCTGCGAATTTCAAGCAGCGCGGCGTGCTTTATGATCGAATTATGCACGAAGCAGCAGCTCAGCTCGGGGCCCCTCGTGCAGCCTATTATTGGTAACCTGAGCGCGCTGCAAGCTTGCGTTTAATCCAAAAAGACCT
>JASHQJ010000553.1 GCA_030037595.1 Candidatus Binataceae bacterium | reverse complement strand
TTGGCCGGATTCGCGTTTTCCTTGCCCTTGTTCTGAGTCTGGTTGTTCTTGAAGTGATGCGGCAGATCAGACTCGTGAATCTCCTCGTCCTGATCGACTTCCGCGCCCTGTAGCTCGAGCGCCGCGAGCGTTTCCTTCGGCGGCTCAACGTCGACATCAGGGGTGATGCCTACGGCCTGGATCGAACGGCCGAGCGGCGTGTAGTAGCGCGCCGTCGTCAGGCGCAGAGCAGAGTGATCATCGAGCGGCAGGATGGTCTGCACGGAGCCCTTGCCGAAGGTCTGCGTTCCGACCACGACGGCTCGGCGCTGATCCTGTAGCGCGCCGGCGACGATCTCGCTCGCGCTGGCGCTGCCACCGTTGACCAGCACGACCATCGGATAATCAACGAAGTCACGCTTTTTGTGCGAGAAGTACTTCTGCTGCTGGCTCTCGTTGCGACCCTGCGTGTAAACGATTAGGCCGCCATCGAGGAAGTCGTCGCCAACCTTTACCGCCTGGTTGAGCAGACCACCCGGATTGTCGCGCAGATCGAGCACGAGGCCTTTGATCTTGCCGTGGTCGTTGGCCTGGATTTGATCAAGCGCCCGCTCGAGGCCGTCATCGGTGTTCTCCTGGAAGGTCGAGATGCGCACGTAGCCGTAGCCGTCCTCGAGCATCTTCGACTTGACCGCCTGGATCTTGATCACGTCGCGGGCGAGCGAAATCGTGAACAGATCGGGCACGCCGGGGCGATGAATCGTAAGTTTGATCTTGCTGCCCTTCGGCCCGCGCATCCGCTTCACCGCCTCGTTGAGCGTCATGTCCTTGGTGAAGTCGTCGTTGATCTTGATGATCTGATCGTTGGCCTTGATTCCGGCCTTGTAGGCGGGCGTGTCCTCGATCGGCGACACGACAGTGAGCACGCCGTTCTTGATCGTGATCTCGATTCCAAGGCCGCCGAAGCTGCCGCGCGTCTCGACCTCGAGGTCGCGATAGAGGTCGGGCGTGAGGTAGGCGCTGTGCGGGTCGAGCGAGGCAAGCATGCCGCTGATCGCGCCATCGATCAGTTGCTTGGTGGTTACTGGTTCGACGTAGTTTTTCTGCACGATCGCGAGCACGCTCGCGAAGGTGTCGAGCTCCTGGTACGTTTCGTTGGGAAGAGCCTGGGCACGCCGCACTGCAATTTCCTGCAGGCCGAGGAACGCAATCGCGATCGCGACCGCCAGGGTGATAGACCATCGATGCCGTTTGAATAGTGACATTAATTAACCGCCGAGAAAGGTTTCACAATTGAACCACAAGGATGAACGAGATGCACATGGCCGAGGTAAGCGTCGCGGTCATCCTTCTTTCGAATCCAGAAGCTGCTGCAGGGCATCCTTGACGTCAGGGCGGGACCAGTCGAACGCGCCCATATGATGGGCGACGATCCGCCCCTTGCGATCGATTATAAACGTTTCAGGCACTCCGCTCACGTCGTACTCGTCGCCCACCTTGTTGGCAGGATCGAGCAGGATCGTGAACTGGTAGCCGTTCTTGGCGACATAGGGCGCGACTGCGGATCGGCCTTTTTCATCCTGGCTTACGGCCAGCATCACAAAATCCTTGTTGGTCTTGAACTCGTCGTAGAGCGTCTGCATCGAGGGCATTTCCTCGCGGCAGGGCTCGCACCAGGTCGCCCAGACGTTGAGGAACACGACCTTGCCCTGGAACTGGTCGAGCGAGATCGTTTTGCCGTCGAGTGATTCGAGATGGAAGTCCGCCGCCTGCTCGCCCGCCGCCACGGGCGCTGATTCTTTCGACGCAGGGGCACCAGTGGCGGAGTAATCGGTGATGTCGCCCATCTGCGGCGCGCGATGATTCTCGATTATGATCGTGAGCCCGAGTCCGACCACGACCACCACCGCGGCTACCGTGTAGAGAAGGCGGTTACTGGTTTCCATCAATCAGGCTCTGAGCGCCTCTGTGTGCTCGACGCGAGCCGCTTGCTGACCGTGCGAAGTCGTCAACACCAGCGCGATCGAGCCGAAGACCATCATGATGATCGCTATGATCTGCGCCTCGGTAAGGTCCATGAACACGCGCGGATTGATCCTGAGGAACTCGACCACGAATCGCGCCGCCCCCGCGGTCACGAAGTACCAGAGTAGCAGACGGCCGGGCTTACCGGAGTTTTTTCTGATCGACCACAAGAACGCGAAGACCCCGATGTAGAGAATCGCCTCATAGATTGGCGTCGGATGCACGTGCACGCCGGGAAAGAACCCCGACACGAGGCGATAGTGATCGTCGAGCTTCAAAACAGTGTTGGCGTTCCATCCGACTATTGCCTTCGGATACGCGACCGCCCACGGCAATGTCGAGGGCAACCCCCAGTCGCCATCGCCCGACAGATGGCATCCGATACGGCCGAACGCCTGTCCGATTGCGAGCGCAGGACCACACATATCGGCGGTGACGCCGAAGCCGATCTTGTACCAGCGCGAGACCAGGTAAACCGCGAGCAATCCGCCGATCAGTCCGCCATACCAGACGAATCCCGAACCGGAAAAGATCATCGACTTCGGATCGGCGATGTAGGCAGGCAAATCGTCGAGGATGGCGTAGATTCGAGAGCCTGCAATTCCGCCGATGGCCGCCCAAATTACGATCGAGGACGAATACTCGGGGTCAAAGCCGCGCCGCTTGCATTCCAGCCGAATAACCAGGTCCGCGGCCAGAAAACCGAGCGCCATCATCAGCCCGTAGCTGTAAACTGTCAGCGGGCCGATGTGGAACAGGATCGGAATCATACCGCTGGAATTATAGTACCCGCTCCGCAGGGCGCACCACAGGGTTAATCGGCTTGCGCGCGCCAAAGCCTCCATTATAGGACGCTCGCATGCGGGCAGTTCTTCAACGCGTAAGCCGCGCGAAGGTATCGAGCGGGGGCCGAACGCTCGGCGAGATAGGCCGCGGCCTCATCGTGCTGCTCGGAGTCGGCCGCGACGATACCGAGGCCGACGCCGAGTTCATCTGCGATCGCACGCTAGGGATGCGCATCTTCGCCGATGCTGAGGGCAAGATGAATCTGGCGCTCGGGCAGGTCAAAGGCGAGTTGCTGGTGGTCTCGCAGTTCACACTGCACGCGGATACATCGGCAGGAAGGCGTCCTTCGTTCCTCGCAGCGGCGCCGGCTGAGCTCGCGCGACCGCTCTACGAGCACTTCGTCTCGCTCGCACGCGTTCGTGGTGTTAAAGTCGAGACCGGTGAGTTCGGCGCGATGATGGATGTGGAGCTGGTCAACGACGGACCAGTTACGATTATCCTCGACAGCCGAAACCGGTAAACCTCGATGCCACGGGCAGGCTTTTACGCCGTCGAGTCGGGCAAGATTGCGTTCCGGCGCGATGGCAACTGGTACAGCGACGACGAGCGGATCGACAACCCGCGCATCGCGTCGCTGTTCAGCCAGAGCATCAAGCGCAATCCCGATGGTTCGTATTATCTGCAAATCGCCGAGGAGCGCGCGCCGATCACCGTCGAGGATACACCCTATGTCGTTAAAGCGATCGAGGACGACGAGCTCGGCGGCTTCGTGATGGTCCTAAGCGACGAATCGCGCGAGCCTCTCAAGGCGGCGCGCCTCGAAGTTGCTGACAACAACGTCCTCTACGCGCGCGTGAAGAACGGCGCGGAACGCGCGCGCTTCCTGCGCTCCGCGTACTATCATCTGAGCGATCGCTTCGAGTCCGACCAGCACGGCAACTTCTTCATCACGCTCCGCGGCAAGCGCGAGCCGATCGGCGCCGCGTCCCACGCCTGAACGCGCTGCGATGAAGCTCGCATCCCCGTATGTGCACATAGTGTTGGTGCGTCCGGAGATTCCGCAGAACACGGGCTCAATCGCCCGCCTCGCGGCTGCAACGAAGACGCGGCTCCATCTGGTTGGTCCGCTCGGATTTTCGCTCGATGATCGCTATCTGAAGCGCGCAGGCCTCGACTACTGGCCGCTCGTCGACCTGATTACCTACGAAAACTGGGCCGAATTCGACGCTACGCATCGCCGGATACCATCGAAATTTTTCTCGGCGCACGCGAGGAAGTCTTACCTCGACGCATCGTACGCGGCGGGCGACTACCTGTTCTTCGGGAGCGAGACGCGCGGACTTGGCCGCGAGTTTATCGCCGATCGGATGGCAGATTCCTATCGCATACCGATCTTGGAGCCGGGAGTGCGCAGTTTGAACCTCTCCAATGCTGTTTCGATCGTGGTCTACGAGGCCCTGCGTCAGATTGGCGAGCTCAACGGTAAGTAGCCGAAATCAGCCGCGCTTCACCGAGCAACTGCCGCATCCCGAGCCGCACGCCTTCTGCACTGGCGGCGATCCGATGTAATAGCCGGTCGCCTCGAGCTCCTCGGCGTCGATCCAGTCGAGTCGCTCAGCAATCGGCGCGTCGCAATGCACGCACATCCGATGCTCACGGCCCGCATCGTCGATTCCGACGTGCGTGAGCACGGTTTTATCGCAGGTCGCGCAATGCGCCATCGGAAACGAAGCACCAATCTGCGGATGCACCGGCATGGCGGCAAGTCTAGCTGGCTCACCCCGTTTGCCGAAAGCCCCGCGGCGTAATTAGGTCATTGCAGCGTGAGATCGAACGTGCCTGTCCCTTTGCAGTGCTTTCCGCCCTTCACCAGGTAGGTGCCGGACATTTCGTCGCGGTTGATCGTGGCCATGACCTTGGCCGTGCACTCCGGCTGACTGGTCGTGTCCGTAAGCTTAAGCGTGAGATCGTCACCGGAGATCTCGCCGCTCAACGGA
>JASHQJ010000552.1 GCA_030037595.1 Candidatus Binataceae bacterium | reverse complement strand
TACAACGAAACGCCCGCGATGCTCGCGGCCAAGATCGCGCGCTTCGCCGAGAGCGGCTGGGTCAACCTGGTGGGAGGGTGCTGCGGAACGACAACCGAGCACATCCGCCTGCTGAGGGAGGCCGTCGCGAACCTGAAACCGCGCGCGCGCTCGACGATGAGGCGCTCGGTTGTCTCAGGCATCGAGACTCTCATCATCGACGATGACACGCGGCCGGTGATTGTCGGCGAGCGCACCAACGTGCTCGGCAGCCGCAAGTTCAAGCGCCTCATCGCGGAGGACAAGTTCGAGGAGGCGTCCGAGATTGGCCGCGCGCAGGTGCGTCGCGGTGCTCACGTAATCGACGTCAACCTCCAGGACCCCGACCGCAACGAAATCGCCGACGTGACGCGCTTTCTCGAAATAGAGGTCAAGAAAGTCAAAGTTCCGCTGATGATCGATTCCACAGATCATCGCGTCATCGAGCAGGCCCTGAAGCGCACGCCCGGCAAGTCGCTCATCAACTCGATCAATCTCGAAGACGGCGAGGAGCGCTTCAAAAGCGTGGTGCCGCTCGCTCGCCGCTACGGCGCTGCGCTGGTCGTCGGATGTATCGACGAGGACAAGCAACAGGCGCAGGCAATCACGCGCGAGCGCAAGCTTGCTATCGCTGAGCGCTCGGCGAAGCTGCTCACGGAGAAGTACGGCGTCGAGCCCGAGGACATAATCTTCGATCCGCTGGTGTTCCCGGTCGGCACTGGAGACAAGAACTACATCGGGAGCGGCGTCGAAACGATCGAGGGCATCCGGCTTATCAAACAGGCGCTGCCCCAGTGCAAAACCGTGCTCGGCATTTCGAACGTGTCGTTCGGATTGCCTGAGGCCGGGCGCGAAGTGCTCAACTCCGTGATGCTCTATCATTGCGTGCAGGCCGGGCTCGATCTCGCGATCGTCAACTCGGAGAAGCTCCAGCGCTATCCCTCGATTCCCGAGGAAGAGCGCCGCCTCGCCGAGGATTTGATTTGGTGGCGCGGTGACGATCTAATCGCGGCGTTCGCGGCGCACTTCCGAAATCGCAAAGCCTCCGCCTCCAACGAGCGCCGCAAGGACCTGCCGCTCGACGAGCGCCTCCCGCGTTACATCCTCGAAGGATCGAAGGACGGCCTCACCGAGGACCTCGACGAGGCGCTCAAGACCCGCGGCCCACTCGAGATCATCAACGGCCCGTTGATGAAGGGGATGGACGAGGTTGGCCGGCTCTTCAACCTGAACCAGATGATTGTCGCGGAGGTGCTGCAATCGGCAGAGGCGATGAAGGCTGCCGTCGCGCACCTCGAACCGCACATGGAGAAGACCGAGAGCGCGACCAAGGGCAAAATCCTGCTCGCAACGGTCAAGGGCGACGTTCACGACATCGGCAAGAACCTCGTCGAGATTATCCTCGGCAACAACGGCTTTCGCGTGATCAACCTCGGCATCAAGGTGCCGCCCGAGGAGCTGATCAAGGCGTACCGCGAGCATCGGCCCGACGCGATCGGTCTCTCGGGACTTTTGGTCAAGTCAGCGCAGATGATGGTGCTGACGGTACAGGACCTCCGCAACGCCGGTATCGAATGCCCGATCCTCGTGGGAGGCGCGGCGCTTTCGAATCGCTTCACGCGGATGAAGATCGCGCCCGAGTACGGCGGACTCGTCGCCTACGCTAACGACGCGATGAGCGGGCTCGACCTTGCCAACCAGATCATGGATTACGAGCGGCGCGAGTCGCTCGGACGGATGCTCAACGAGCAGTCGCGCAAGATGCTCGAGGCGGCGCCCAAAGTGGTGGACAGTGCGAGCGCGCCCGCACGGAGATCTTCGGTGCGGCGCGACGTCGCGATTCCCGCGCCGCCGGACCTGAAGCTCCACGTCATCCGCGGCTACGACCTCGCCGAGATTTTTAATTACATCAACCCGGTGATGCTTTACTCGCGCCATCTCGGCTTCAAGAACTTCGAGGAAGCGCTTAAGGCCGGAGATGCGAAAGCGCGCGAGCTCAAGACACAGGTCGAGGCCGTGATCGGCGACATTCTCGCGCGCGCCGATATCACGGCGAACGCGATCTACAAATTCTTCCCGGCCTCTTCAGACGGCGATCGCACTATCACGATCTACTCGTCCGATGGCAAGACGGCGCTCGAGAGCTTCCGCTTCGGCCGCCAGAGCGACCCTCCGTATCTATGCCTCGCCGATTATGTGGCCGAGCGCGATTCGGGACGCACCGATTACATCGGCATGTTCGTCACCACGATCGCGAGTGGCGTTCGCGCGCTTGCCGACGAATGGAAGAATCGCGGCGACTATCTGCGCTCGCATATCTTGCAGGCGCTCGCGCTCGAAGGCGCAGAAGCTTTCTCTGAGCTGCTGCATCACAAGATGCGCCAGATGTGGGGAATTGGCGATCCGGCCGGGATCACGATGAAGGATCTCTTCCAGGCGCACTATCACGGCAAGCGCTTTTCGTTCGGCTATCCGGCGTGCCCGCGGCTCGACGATCAGGAGCAACTTTTCCGGTTGCTCGAGGTTGAGAAGAATCAAATCGGTGCACGTCTCACCGAGGGCTTCATGATGGACCCCGAGAGCTCGGTGAGCGCGTTCGTATTCCATCATCCCGAGGCGCGCTACTTCTCGCTCTCGCCTGCAGATATCGAGCGTCTGGAGCGCGAGTTCCCCGATACTCAGAAAAAGCGCGCTGCGGGCTGACGCGGCGACACGTTTCCCGCGCACCTACCTGCTGGCGAGCACCTGCGCGAGATGACGCGTCTCGATTGCGACGCCCGCGCGATGCAATCCGCCGCCAATCTGCATCAGGCATCCGCAATCGTTGGCGACCAGCACGTCGGCGCCGCTCTCCTTGATTCGCTCGACTTTGTCAGCGAGCATCGCAGCGGAAATCGGCGCGAACTTCACCGAGAACATCCCGCCGAAGCCGCAGCACTCCTCGCGATTGCCCAGCTCGACCAATTTGATCCCGTTTACGGCGCTCAGCAGTTGCAGCGGCTGGTCGCGAACGCGTAACTCGCGCATCAGGTGACATGACGGATGATAGGCGACGGCACGCTCGAAGCGCGCGCCGACAAATTTCACCTTGAGCACGTCAACCAGGAATTGTGAGAACTCGAACAGCCACGGGCGCATCGCGTTCGCCCTCGCCAGCAAACCCGCATCGTCGGCGAGCAAGTCGCTGTAGAAGATTTTCAGCATGCTCGAGCATGAGCCCGACGGCACGATCACCGGCACTCCAGGCTCGCACGAATCGAGAAAGCGCCGTGCGAGCGCTTTTGCTTCCTCGCGAAAGCCCTCGTTGAATGCGACCTGCCCGCAGCAAAAGGCGCGCTTCAAGGGCCGCACCTTGAGACGCAAGCGCTCGAGCACGGTTGCGGCAGCGTCGTTGACCTCGGGATAGAACTGCTCGCCGAGACAGGTCGCGAAGAGTTGGACTTCAGTCATCCTGCGGCCACACGACGATCACGGCGAGAGACTTGGGACCGTGGATTCCGAGCACGATCCGCTTTTCGATATCTGCCGTGCGGCTCGGTCCAGTGATGAGGGTCGTTCGTGTCGCCGCGATGGCTTCGGGAGCCACTGCGGCCAGGACGTCGGAGATGTGCATCACGATTCGATCGACGCTCACCAGGACCAGGCTCGCAGGCGGAATCAGCGTGAGAGAATTTGGCCGCGCCGCAGCGCCCATCACGGCGAGCGTGCCAGTCGATGCGATCGCCCACTCCGCGGCCGAGATGCCTAGATCGGCGGCGATGATTTGCGAGCGCGCGTATGTGCGTACTTCATCCTTCGCTGCTGCCGGCCGGATGACGGCGCATCCGGCGCGCTCGAGTGCGGAGGCGACCGGCTTCATATCCGCCGTGGCGGCCTCGCCGAGCGCGACAGTACGCGCACCGATTTCGCCGGCGTAGGCGGCGATCCGGGCGGCAAGCTGCTGCGGTGCGATCGTGCCGAGGAACTTGCCTCCAACTGCTTCGAGCTCATGCGCGAAGCTGCTCACGAGTTCCGCACGTTCGGCCGAGGTCGTTTGCGGCACTGGAGCATGATGCGCGGCAGGTGCGTGCCCGTTGGCTGCAGGTACCGTTTCGAGTGCGTTCTTGACGCTCGCGATTATTCGATGAATGGCAGACATCGCGATGCTCAGGACCCCCCCGCCGAGCGCTGGCGGCGGCGTGGGCGCGGCCGCGGGAAATCGCGAAAGCGCGTCCAATTGCTGAACGGCGGCGGCATCCGCCGAAGCCACCCGGCGCGCGCAAACGGCCGCAGCATGAACGCTCCTATCTTGCTGAAAAAGCGCATCGTGCGCGGATGGCGCGCCATCGTCGCAAAGCGCCGGGCGCCGCCGCGCGCGCGGCTGATCGCGCCCGGCCACTTGAGCGGTCGCGCGGCCTCCGTCTCCTTCCATCGAAGATGAAGCAGGATACGCGGGATATCGATTTTCACCGGGCAAATATCGCGGCACGCGCCGCAGAGCGTTGATGCGAAAGGCAGGTAGCCGGCGGCGCTGCCGAAGAGATTCGGACTCACGATCGATCCGATCGGCCCCGGATACGTTGACTGGTACGCGTGGCCGCCGATTCGCCGGTAAACCGGACATACGTTGAGGCACGCGCCGCATCGGATGCAGCGGAGCGCCTCGCGCATGACGGGGTCCGCGAGCATCGCACTTCGTCCAGAATCGAGGATGACGACGTGTACCTCGCGCGGGCCGTCGATCTCGCCTGTCTGGCGCGGGCCGCTGATGAAGCTGGTGTAGGTGGTCAGCTTCTGTCCGGTCGCGGTGCGCGCGAGCACTTCGAGGAAGTGGCTCACGTCGGCCATCTTTGGAATCACTTTTTCGATTCCCATCACGGCGACGAAAGTGTCGGGCAGCGTGCTCGAAAGGCGACCGTTGCCTTCGTTCTCGACCACCACGAGCGTGCCGGTTTCCGCGATGGCGAAGTTGACGCCGGTCACACCAAGATCGGCGCTGAGGAAAATCTCGCGCAGCTTCTCGCGCGCCGCGAGTGTGAGCCGCTCGGGCTCGTCGGTGTACGGGATGCCGAGCTTTTCGGCGAAGAGCTGGCCGATGTCTTCCTTCGATAGATGAATCGCGGGCGTGATGATGTGCGACGGGCCTTCGCCGCGAAGCTGCACGATATACTCGCCGAGGTCGGTCTCGACCACTTCGATCCCGGCCGCTGCCAGAGCGGGATTGAGCTCGATCTCCTCCGTCGTCATCGACTTGCCCTTGACAATGCGCTTTGCGCCGACTCGTTTGGCGAGGTTGACAATATAGTCGCGCGCCTCGTCGGCGGTCTCGGCGAAGAAGACGCTGCATCCACGCGCTTCGAGCTTGTTCGTAAGCTCGATCAGCAGCTCATCGAGATGCGCGATCGCGTCGTCCTTGATGCGGCGCGCTTGGTCGCGCTCTGCTTCGTAGCCGGCAAACTCGGCGCGCACGTGCGCGAAGTGATCGAGATGGCGCGTGCTCGCGCTTTCGAGCTTGCGATGCAGCTCGGTATCGGCGATTGCCGCGCCGGCGGTATCGAAAAAACTCTGCGGCTTGGGCGAAGCTGCCACCTTGAGGCGTTGCCCGTGTTTCAGTTGATAAGCGCGACCTGACGCACCAGGCGCATCACGGCCTCGCGCGCGGCCTCGGCAGCGGGATGCTCGGGCGCCTGCGACAGAAAGCTCTGGTAGTCGTCGAGCGCGGCCTTGAAGCACTCGAGGCGTTCGAACAGCGCCGCGCGTTCGGCCAGTTCCTCGAGCGAACGCGGATCGAGCAGCAGGATTCTATCGAGCGCCGCGAGCGCGCGCGGCCAATCCGATGCACCCGCGTAGATCAGCTTCAGGTTGCGCAACACGCGCGCGAGGATGTGGCGGCTGCCGACAGCTCGCAGCATCGCGGGCTGCAACTCGACGGGCTGGCCGTAAACCTGAGTGAGCCGCGCCCGGATTTCGTCGAGGTCGAGAATCTTGCCGCTCGAGAACGGGTCGATGATCAGCTCGCCGCGATCGTCAACTGCCTTGACCAGAAAATGATTCGGGAACGAGACGCCGTAGAGATTGAGACCAAGGCGACGGCCGACCTCGAGGTACACAATCGAGAGCGTGATCGGAATGCCGAGGCGGCGGTTCAGCACGTCGTTCAGAAACGAGTTGCGCGGGTCCGAAAACTCGTCACGGTTGCCGTCGAAGCCCTTCAGCTCGAACAGGAAATGCGAGAGAAGCTGTACGCGCTCGACAGTATCGGCGCCCGCGCGGACGATAGGTTCCGCCTCGCGCGCCAGCTCCGCGAGTCGATCAATGTAGGTCTCAAGGTCGAGGTCGGGGTACTCTTCCTTAGCGATCAACAGCGCGCCGCGGGCCAGCGGAACCGGCTCGCGCGCCGCGATGTTGGAGAATTCGCGCCGGGCGTCATTCATCTTGATTGGTTCCAGGTTCCAGTCTTAAACGGCGCGCGGCATTTGACAAGCGCGCGATCGCTCATAGAGCCGCGAGCGCGTCGTTGATTTCGCCGAGCGCATCAGGATCGGATTCGCGCGGGCGCGCTCGTTCGAGGACGAGGCGGGCCCCATGGCCCCCGATATTGCCGAGCGCCCACGCCGCATGAGCGCGCACGATCGGTTCCGAATCAGTGAGTGCACGAGTAAGGGCGGGAACTGCCGCGGGGTTTTTCGTATTGCCCAGAACGATCGCGGCATTGCGCAGCAAGCCGCGTCGCTTGGTGCGCTTGATCGCGCTCTTGGTGAAGTGCCGCCCGAACGCGGCATCGTCGAGCGCGACGATGTCCGGCAGGTACGGCATGAGGTTGGGATTCTCGACAGCTCCAGACGCCGGCCGGCTGTTCCACGGGCATACTTCCTGGCAGATATCGCAGCCGAAGATCCATTCGCCGAGCTTCGGCCTGAGATCGCGCGGGATTGCGCCGCGATGCTCGATCGTCAGGTACGAGATGCAGACGCGCGGCTCCATCTTGTAGCCCTCCTGGAGGGCGCCAGTCGGGCATAAATCGAGGCATCGACGGCACGTGCCGCAGAACTCACCGTAGGGCTCGGCGGTCGGCTCTAACTCGGCGTCGGTGAAGACCTCAGCGAGAAAGAAATACGAGCCGCGCTCGCGATTCAGGAGCATCGTATTGCGCCCGAACCATCCGAGGTTGGCCGCGGCGCCCCATTCGCGCTCGAACACCGGGCCCGTATCGACGTACGCGCGTGCGATAACCCCCCGTCGCGCCGCGGCGAGCGCGTCGGCAACCGCGCGCGCGTGCTTCAGGACGTAGTCGTGGTAATCGCGGCCGAGCGCATACGCAGCAATACGTCCGCGGAGCTCGGCGCGCCAATCGACGTGCGGCGGGGCCGGGGCGGCGTACGGATAGGCGAGGCTGATGACAGACTTGAATCGAGGGTCGAGGCGGCGCGGATCGAGGCGTCGCTCGGGCTCGCGAGCGAGATAGGTCATCGTGCCGGCGCGCCCGTCGCCGAGCCATCCGCGATAGAAATCTACACGCTCATCGAAACGGCGGACGCGCGCGAAGCCGACCATCGCAAAGCCGTGCTCGCGGGCAGCGTCTTCGATAATACGATTCAGGTTCATCGCGTCGAGTGCAGGAAAAACCAGCGATTTATTGTATCATTGCAGCGGATGAGAATAGTGGATTGTTTGACTCCAGATTTTGCTATGATTAGATTTCGAGTGTGACTCGAAGCGCTCGCTTTAGCGTTGCTTCAACTGGAGGCTACGATGGCCGAGGAACTGAATCACAAGCACACCGAAAACACGAGCGTTGACCTCGCTTCTCTGCCCGACGTGAAACTTACGCCCAAGGCGCTCGAGATGGTGCGCAAGATGCAGTCCAAGGAGGGCCTCGACGGGTCGCACGGACTGCGTATCGGCGTGGTCGGCGGAGGATGCTCCGGCTTCCAGTATCAGCTCAACTTCGACGTTGCGAAGGAAGGCGACCGTATCGCCGATATTGAGGGCGTGAAGGTCTTTATCGACGAGGTTTCGCTGCCTTATATCGCCGGCACGACGCTGGATTTCGTCGAGGGCCTGCACGGTGCGGGGTTCCGTTTCGATAATCCTCGGGCGAGCCGCACCTGCGGATGCGGGTCGTCATTCAGCGCGTAATCCTTTCCCATCGATGAACCGCGAAGGGCGGAGCCGAAGCGGCTCCGCCCTTTGTGTATTGGCGGCGATGTGGTGAACTCTCGCCATGCTCGCGGCGATTCTGTTCTGGCTCTCGCCGGCGCGGCGGCGCTTCATGCGGAAGCTGGCGCGGCCGGGGCTCGATGATTTGCGCCGGAGGCTCAAGGACTCCGGCTCGCCGCGCGCGATCGCGTTCGTGACGCCGTTGATCGAGGCCAACGTTCACTTCCTCGCCTACGCCCTGTCGAAGAAAGGCCTGCTGGCAGCGTGGTCGGCGCACGCGACGCCCAAGCGGGTCACGGCCGCCATGCGCTCGCTGATCGTATTCTCGATCAACCTTTTCGCACGCGATGAGATGCAGAAGAACGACAGCGAGCTGATTCCGATGCTAGCGTTCGTCGTTGGAATAGAGCCGAAGCAGCTCATGCTACGCCGCGATCAGCTTCGCAAGGCTCCCCGCTCCGAGGAGTGGATGCTGCTCACGTGGCTCGCTAAAGACCTCGACGCCGAGGAGCCGAAGTACGACGCCGGGCTTGAGCGCGCCTTCGGATACAATTACCTCTCTTACATCGATCAATATCGGCCGGCGCTCGCGCGAGCTTTGGAGCTCGCGGACGAGTGAGGCGCGCGGCGAACAAATCCAGGCGGACATCATGGGCAAGGACCTCGAAGGCAAGGGAATTATCGTGACCGGCGCGACCCGCGGAATCGGCCGCGGAATCGCGCTCGAGGTCGCGCGCCGCGGCGGCAACGTTGCGTTCAACTATCTGAAGAGCGAACAGCAGGCCGCGGAGCTCAAGGCTGAAATCGAAAAGCTGGGCGTCAAAGCGCTCCCCTACCAGGTCGATGTCGGCGACCTCAAAGCGGTGCGCGAGATGGTAAACGCGGTCAAGAAGGAGTTCGGGCAGATCGACGGCCTTGTTAACAACGCGGGTCTCACGCGCGACAAGGTCTTCGTGATGATGACCGAGGAAGACTGGAGCGAGGTTATCCGCACCAACCTCACCGGGCCGTTCAACTTCGCGCGCGCCGCGGTTTTCATGATGATGAAGGCGAAGCGCGGCTCGATCCTCAATATCACGTCGGTCAGCGGCCTTGTTGGCCTCCCGGGGCAGGCGAACTACTCAGCGTCGAAGGCGGGGCTGATCGGACTCACGAAGTCGCTCGCGAAGGAGGTCGGACGGCTCGGTGTGCGCGTCAATGCGCTCGCGCTCGGATTTATTGAGACCGACATGACAGCAGCGTTGCCCGAGGAGAATCGCACACAGGCACTTGGCATGATCCCGCTCGGACGCTTCGGCAAGGTCGAGGACGTTACGCCGATGGCGGCGTTTCTACTCTCCGATGCGGCGAGCTACATCACTGGCGCCGTGATCCAGGTCGACGGCGGGTTCGCGATGTAAGATTCGTGACTTGCCAGGTCTCCATTACTCACGACGCGGGCGCGGGATAACCTGATCGCCGCCGACATAAACATAGTCGAGATCGAGCGAGGTCAGCGGCTGATCGTTCTGGCCGATCTTCACGCCGACGGGCGATGCTATGAAGATCGTGTGATCGCCGGCTATGACGCTCTTCTCCACTTTTGCCTCGATCGAAATCATCGCGTCGCTGAGCCACGGCACGCGCAATTCGGGCGAGGGTTCATGCGGTATCTCGTCGAGATTGTCGGCGCGGCGCGCGCGAGGTGAATTGAAATAATCCTCGAGAGTTCGGCTCCGATGGCTGACGACATTGAGACCGAAGATGCCGGTGCGTTCGATCACGGCGTGACTCACATGATGACAATCAACCGCTACCGCAAACAGAGGGGGCTTTCCTGAGACCGGGATGACCCATGACGACGACATGGCGTGCGGATGACCACCCTCGATCACGGTCAGCACGTAGATTCCAGTCGTCAATGACGCGAACGCGCGAGCAACGTAAGGCTCCATCGCTTATCAGTCCTCTTGGCCGCATTGGAGCGAGCATTCGCGTCGCATCCAATTGATCTTCGTTTCAGGCAATTTAACAATACTAACTAGTGATGCTCCCAGCTCTGAAGGGTTTCAAACTGATTCGGGCGCTGGCACTCGTGGCGCTCGCGGCCATTCTTCTCGCGGCGACGATCGCGTTCGCCGCTGATGTCAGTTCTGATTCTCCGATTACCGCGTCCGATGCGCAAAGGCTGAATATGCTTCCGCCGGCGCCGTACCGGACACTGCCGCCGGGCTATTATGTCGAACCGCCGGAGCCATCGCCCGAGGCCTCGCCGAGTGCAGCCGCCGCTGCGCCTGCGGCGACTCCTGTGGCAGCGGCATCACCAGTCGCAGCTCCATCAGCATCCGCGGCCTCGCTCGACATGCTGAGGCTGCCGGGCAAGGGTCTCGATGACGGCCTCACGCCGGGCGAGCTCGCTTACCGCCGCACGCCTGATCTTTCGTATATCGATCCGCTCAGCTGGTCGGTGATGGTGTACAAGAAACGGCACCAGCTGATCGTTTACTACAAGGGCCGCCTATTCCGGACCTATCCTGCCGTGTTCGGCCGCAACCTCGATGACGGCACAAAGGAATACGAGGGCGACCGGCGCACGCCTGAAGGCGTTTACACGATTATCGAGAAGCATCGGAGCTACCGCTGGCGATGGTTCCTCACGCTTAACTATCCGAACCTGATCGACCGCCTGCGTTATGACGAGCTGATTGACGGCCGCGACCTGCCGATGCACGACGGGCACGCGGTCGGCGTTGGCGGACGAATCGGAATCCATGGCACCGACAATCCGATTCTGAACCGCGGCAACGTCAACTGGACAACGGGCTGTATCTCGGTGGACAACGACTCGATCTCACAGCTCGAAAAGATGCTGCCGGTCG
>JASHQJ010000551.1 GCA_030037595.1 Candidatus Binataceae bacterium | reverse complement strand
GAGGCGCTCAGTGGTCGCACTATCGAGATCGCCGATCCCAAGACCGCGTTTCTCGATTGCGTCGCAGAACCTGCCGGCGATCGTGCGGTATTCCTGGATCGTGACTGCTGCGTAGCCCTGCACTGCAAGGCGATCCAAAAAGGTCTTACGGTGAGACCAAGGCCATCCCGTCTCATCAGCCTTCTCATCGGGAACTTTTCTAGCGAATGTCATACGCCCTTCCTTTTGTTAGAGGTTGAAGGGCACGACTACTCGTTTAAGTAGGATCAGATTTCAAGCGCACCAGAGGCGACTGGTTGGGGCGGAGCTGTGCGGCGGCCGGTGGTGAACAGAACGGCTATCACGCCAGCGACTCTCGCCCACGAAACTTGAGCGTGAATACGGCGGCGTCAATCAACGGAGATGCACGCGGGACCTGGTCGCATGATAGTTCGTAAAGCTAGCTTAGGGGGTGACCGCTACTACCGCTTCAGGAACGAGACGATAGTAGCGAATGCGAATGTCGAGTGCTGGCACACCCCGTTTATTGGGTTGCAGCGAACCGGAAAGCGCTTGTCGCGGCTCTCCCAAGCAAATCCCGTAGCTTTTTTTGCTTGATCGGGGATTAGCACAATCAAATCAGATCTGAGCATCTAGCGCGCGCGACTTCAGCGCATGTTTGAGCTCTTGCCGGCCTATCTGCAAGGTGATCAGAAGCGGCCAGACCACATGCTCAACAAACGCTCGCGGACTTATCCCTGCTCCCGACGCCCGGAGCCTTTGCTGGTAGTTCGCGATCAACCCATCACCTGGCATTTTGAACCTCGAAAGAACATAGCCCAGGTCGGCAATCGTTGCCTCTCTGTCCTGTGAGAGTTCTAGTTCGATTATGGCCCGGTAGAATCCCGCGTGCGCAGCTTCGTCCCGTCCGACTAGATGGAATATAGCTTCAAGCACGCGGTCGCCCGCGCAGCGGGCCTTGCCCTTCTGGAGCTTATAGGCGACGTACGTTGTTCCTTCCTGGAGCGCTCCGTAACACGCCATCTGGCGTGATGTTTCAAAGGGGAGCTTCCAGTACTTTTCGAAAACGCTAGTCTCCAAGGCCTCGACCTCCGCTTCCGATCGGAAGGCCGAGCGAGTCAAATATTCGCGAAAAGCCAGTCCATGCTTGGACTCCTCAAAGGCCCAGCAAGTCTGGAACCACGCTACCCCGAATCTCGACCGTACGAGCTCGAGTCCCTTTGCGCTATAATCTGGTACGTAGAGCTCCTCCGCGCAATAAATCTCGACACACTGCGCACTGGCCTCGGTCGATTTTGCGGCGTCGAGCGAATCCCATGGAATGTCGTCGAAGATACTCCAACGACGCTTTTTTTCCGCGGTCTCGAGGAAATCTAGGTAGATTCGATACGCGCTTCGATTCAACGCTTCAGTCATTGCCACACTTCTTTCCCCGCCCCATCCGGTTCCGATCGCTCCTCACGACTCGACGCGCCTGATCCGTCGAACTTCGCTGACCAGTCCCGTCATTTCCAGAATACAAATTACTGCGTAACCAACATCCGGCTGATGCCAAGCCCATCCCAGACGTGCGATGCCTGGGCGAGCATGATGATTTCGATGCCAGTTCTCACCTTGGAAGAAATGCATAAAAGCGAGCCATCTAACGTTGCGGCTCGAATCCTCGCCGAACGGAGTATCGGGTTGGCTATGGCATACGCTGTTGACGAAGCATTGCGCGTGGAGCGAGAACACCAGGCGGATCGCGCCAAGCCAGAAGAATGCCGCGAGGCCGAAATACAATCCACCGAAGTAGGACAACGTCAGGATCGCCGGCTGAAGGTTACGCCAGATTCGATACGAAAAACAATCCAGCTCGGGGCAATAGCGCTCTACCGAAGGTGCATCGGCCTGCCACAACCATCTCAGATGAGCCCACCAGAATCCGTGTAGCGCAGGGCTCGAGACATCATCGAGGGTGTCAGCATTCGCATGATGCACTCGATGGCTCGCTGCCCACGAGATCGGTGATCCCGAGCCGTTGAACATAGCGAAAAAAATCAATATCGCCCGGACTACAGGATTCAGCCGTAGAGCGCGGTGAGCGATCGCGCGATGATAACCCACGGTTGTGCCGATTCCGCCTAGCCACGCGATCGCCGCCGCGCCCAGCACGACATGCCATCCGGGCAGCGGAAACAGAATCAGGCCAACGAGCGCGGTGACATGAATCAGAATCACCCAGGGCAGAATGATCCAGTCGTGACGCGTGGTGCGCCACCACGGCCATTCGGTTGCGGAAGCTGAGATACGCCGATTGAGCGATGGTTGAATCGCCTGTGACATCAAGCGCCGCGCCTCCATCCCGATGAGCTCCTTTCTTTTGGAGAGGGGAGCCCAGAGTTCTTCCGGCGGCCGCGGCCGTGAGCATGGCGTGCTATCGACTGGCGGGCCGCCGGCGCGGGTGCGCTGGTGGCTAGATCAGGCATCGCAATTCCGTTCAGGCTTGCGCGCTCGAGCTTGATTCCCAGAGTTCGCTCGATTCCGCGCAGAGATTCTCCATCCTCCGGCATCACCAGGCTCAAGGCCTCGCCAGATTTGCCCATCCTGGCCGTTCGTCCGATTCGATGGATGTAGGCATCGGGAGCCTCGGGTAGGTCGAAATTGACCACGTGTGAAACATCTGGGATATCGAGGCCACGCGCGGCGATGTCGGTCGCAACCAACACCGAATAATGGCCACCCCGAAACCCGGCCAGCGCAGCGTTGCGCTGATTCTGGGAACGGCCGCCGTGAATCGCGACGACGCTGATTCGGTTTCGCGCCAGCAGTTTCGTCACTCGGTCCGCCCGGCTGCGGGTTCGCGCGAAGATGATCGCGGAGTTGACGCCCTCGCGGCGAAGCAGGCTCAGCAGGATCTGCGCCTTGCTCTCCTGGGTCACCGGATAAATAGCCTGCCGGATAGCCGCGGGAGGCGTCGAAGTATCGTTCATGCGCACCTTCACCAGATCGCTCAGAAACTCGCGCGCGACGCGCTCGACCTCGGGATCCATCGTCGCCGAGAACATCAGGCTCTGACGCGGTTTCCTGACCGCTCGCAGCACTCGGCGCAATTGCGGAAGGAAGCCCATGTCGAGCATCCGGTCCGCTTCATCGATGACCAGTACTTCAACCTGGTCGAGTTTGACGGTGCCGCGTTCAAGATGATCGACCAGGCGCCCTGGGCACGCGACTACGACCTGGACGCCGTTTCTTACGTCGCGGATTTGCCGGTCCATCGATTCGCCGCCGACAATCACGGCCGCGCGCATTCGGGGACTAAGCGACAGAAGCTGAAACTCACGAGCGATTTGCGATGCGAGTTCGCGGGTTGGCGCGAGCACCAAAGCGCCTATTCCGCGAACAGGATTGCGGTGAAGACGATCGAGGATCGGCAACAGAAACGCCGCGGTTTTTCCACTGCCGGTTGCTGCTGTGGCAATCAGATCGCGGCCGGCCAGAACAACAGGTATTGCAGCGGACTGGATTGGGGCCGGTCGCTCATGGCCTCTTCGGCGCACCGACTCGAGGACTGCGGGTGACAAAGACAGTTCAGAAAAAGACAAACGAACTCCATTTTCAGAGCCAGTGGATTCAGGTTGGGCGGTGAGCCGAACGAAAGGTTCTGAGGGCTTTGAGGGTAAGAGCGCTTGAACCCAAGCGCTTGAGCCAACGGTTGGCTGATGGTCACGCTATGGGAAAGCGTGCCGACTATCAAGCGGCATATCAAATCCGACAACAAATCCCGCGCGGACGCTGAACAATTAGTTGGACGACCTGCCCATACGAAGCCCTGCGCGATCCGCCCGCCCTCAAGAGAAATGCTATGAAGGCGCTCCGGACTTGGACAATTGTTTTCGGTCCTCATCATCCTTAGGGCTGAACGAACGGGGGCACTGCTCAGCTAACCATCGGTTACTAATCAGGCTGTCGAGCGGCCGCCCTTCTCCGTCAATTGCCCACGGATCGCGACTCACCAGCGAGAAGAGACAGAACTTTCGGCCGCATCTGCGGCAGCTATAAGCGAGCCTTGAGCCGCGCGACGCGGACCAGTCGAGCATCTTGACAGTAAAGTCGTGTGTCGCCCAATTGGTTTCCGGCATTAAGTTCTCTCGCCGTCCTTCACGCCCAAGCTTGTGAACCCGATAGTCGGCTACGCCGCAACCGCACTCTTTCGCGCTTTACCGTTGGCAAGCGCGGGATGAGGTTCGATCTCGATACGTCGTCCCTCCAGTTCGGTCTTGTTTAACAGGCTGAACGCTACCGCGACGTCGGCGATTTCGGCCATCTCCACGAATCCGAAACCGCGGCACAATCCCGAGGCCTTGTCGGAGATTGCGAGCGCTCCCAAAACCTCACCCGCTCGTGAGAAGTGCGATGCGAGGGCGCGACTGGTCACTGAGCTGGCGAGATTGCCAACGTACAACTTGGGCATATTCAAATCTCCTGGCGATCCAAGCGGTTCGGATTGTCTTGGCTGGAGCGACCGCAGAATGGTCCAAGACGTGACGATCCGAAGCGAATGATGACAACCGTATCAGGTGCAGGGGTGAGTTGTATATGAGGCAGGTCGCATATATGGCATCAAAGTGAAAATGATAGCCGGATTCGGTGTCAGTCGATTCGGGTTCGCTCCGAATATCTCCAAGAAAACCCACGAAAAAAGGGCATATATCCTTCAATCTGCGAAACATGTAGTGTGGTTTGCGTAATCGCTCGGATGTTCCCTTCACTCGATCCCGGAATCAGCCGGGATTTCATTGCGCGGAGCTACCCGGCCACAACTTTAGGAGGGCATCCA
>JASHQJ010000052.1 GCA_030037595.1 Candidatus Binataceae bacterium | reverse complement strand
ATCGATTTCTCCCTTCATCCCTTCCTTGACGTGTGTAGTACAAAAATACTTGTAGGTGCCTGGTACCTTAAACGTGTAACTAAAATCTTCGCCACCATTTAAGTAGCCGGAATCGAATGTTTCCGCGCCCGGCGGCACCGAGGCCCAACTGGCATCAGGCGCCTGCGATGGGTCGGTCGTCGCAGTATGAACAGTATCGCCCTTGTTGACCCAATGGATTGTGTCGCCCACCTTGATCTTCACCGGGTCGGGAGAATATTTCGCCGGCGTATCGAACATCTTCACTTCGACGGTAGCTGCGAGCGCCGACATCGGGATGCCTAGAGTAAGTACGCAACCCATGAGCAGCCCCATGCCGAGCAGTTGAAGCTTCTTCAAACTTTTCATTCCTTACCTCCAGTATGCCTAGGACATCTCATTCGGATGACGCGTTGGTTCGGTATCTACAGCGCGCTTTCCGAGATACGGGCTCGGACCTCGCTGTTCTGATTGGTTGGAACAGAGGTGAAACGCGTATAGCGCTACAATGCCGATCATTGTCCAGGCCAGGACGATCATGAAGAATGCGCTCACCAGGTAGGCGTGCAAGACATTTGGACCCGAAGACGCAAAACATAAGGGACACGCGTAGGCCGTTGGCACGCCGAAAATGGTCGCCGATAAAAAAGCAACGAGACTAACTGAGATAAACCAGCGCATATAGTATCGGCCATAGAAGCACTACAAAAGCCCAGTAAAACGAACAAGCCACAACGCCACGGAAGTTAGATTCGTATCGTCCGCGCCAGACCCGTATCATTACGAACGCCAGCACACCTACTGCCACGGCCAGATGAAGCGCATGGGCTCCGACAATCAGGTAAAACATCCCGCCATACACACTTGATTTCATCGTGAGGCCGAAGCGGACGAGATGAACCCACTCACCTCCCTGAACGACAAGGAAAATGAAGCCGAGGGTTGTTGTTATCGCCATCCAGCATACAGCATGGCTCTTATCGCGCACGCGCAACCGGCGAACTACTCTCCACATCGTCAGGCCGCTTAATAGGAGAACGCAGGTGTTGAGTCCCGTCACTTCAATGGGAAGGCGAGGCTGATGCGCGGGTGGCCAAAATGCCGCCGACGCACGCGAGACCAGAAATGCGCTGATCAGGCCGGCGAAAAACATCACCTCGGAGCCTATGAATATCAGTACGCCGAGGGTCGGATCAGGTCTTTTTGGCGACGCTGCCGGTCCCGAACCGCTACCACCACTAAATGCGGTACGTCGCTTGAGGTTAGAAACCAGACGAAGCGGAGTCGCTGCGGCCAAGAGAGATAGCTCCAGTACTACCGATACGTTGCAACGTCGGGCATAAGCACGAATGCGAGAACGATCGCCAAGGCTACGGGAAGAAGCGCCAAAGTATAAATGAATACATCTTCTGATCTCAGGAGCATATAGTAGCGGCCGATGACAAAGACCTGCACCGCCGCCGCCGCGAATATGACCCACAGAGCCATAGTTCGCGACGCGCCAAGCGCCACTACCAACACGCTGACCAACAGGAAGGCGACGAGCAAACCCCAGGTTCGCAGAGAGTCTGCAGTACTGAATTCGGTATTTTCCATCAAGGCCACCTATCCGGCGCAAGGCGCCAAGTAGACCAAAGCAAAAAGAAGAACCCAGATTGTCTCGACGAAATACCAGTAGAGACAGACGTATTTGAGTTTTCGCTGCGACCAACTGCCGGGAGTGTGCGGGGTTATGAAGAACGTCAGTCCGACGATGACCACGAGGCCTGCAAAAAGATGCAGCACGTGCAGTCCGGTCATGACGTAGTAGAAGCTCCAGAAAAGAGCCGCGCGCGGAGTGAAACCCTCGTGGAAATCGCGGGCGTACTCGAAGGCCTTGATCAACAGAAAGAGCGCTCCGAGAAGGGCGGTGAGGCCCAAGTACTGCTTCGCCTGGGAGGAATTCTCGTGGCGGGCCGCACCTTGCGCCAGCGCCGCCATGAGACTGCTGGTAAACAAAACAAGCGTGTTGATTGCTCCAAGCCGCCAGTTGACGTGCGAGCCGTCGGCTGCCCATCCGCCATGAGCAAATCCCACTAGAACAAATACTCCCATGAGCCCGCCGAAAAGCATCGTTTCGCCGGCGAGGAACACCCACATTCCAAGTTTCCCGATCTCGAACCCGGTCGACGGTTCGTGCACCTGTCGAGTGATTCCGATTTCGATAGCCGAGTCAGCCATAGATTGCTCTCGTCATTCCTGCGCACTCACGCTCGTGCAGCCCCAGCCTCAATTTCGGCAGCTTGGGGCGCCCAGTCTTGCTCTATTCCCGGTACGCTGTACTCGTACGGCCCGCGCACCACAGTCGGAGTCGTGTGAAAGTTCTCGTGCGGAGGTGGAGAATCGGTTGCCCATTCGAGAGTAGCGGCATGCCACGGGTTCGCGGGGGCCTTGGCACCACGTAACATGCTCCAGAAAAAATTCACCAAAAATGGGATTTGGCCAACAATGATGATTAGCAAGCCGACGGTTGCAATTACGTGTAGCGGCTGAAGCGGCTTGTAGAATGTGTAAGCGGCGGAGCGGTAAATCCGACGCTGTCCTCCACCCAAGCCGATGAGGAAGAGCGGAATAAACACCGTGTTGAAACCAACCCAAGTCAGCACAAAATGAATCTTCCCCAAAGCCTCATTCGTCATTCGGCCGAACATCTTCGGGAACCAGTAGTAGATTCCGCCGAATCCCGCGATCACCGCCGTTGGAACCAGGGTGTTGTGGAAATGCGCGATTACGAAATACGTGTCGTGCAGGTAGATATCGGAGGCGTTCGTTCCCAATGGGATACCGCTCACGCCACCGAGCAAGAAATTTGCCAACGCACCTAGCGCGAAAAGCATTGGCGTTGAAAATGTGATTTGGCCGCCCCATAGCGTCGCTATCGTCGCAAACAACATCAGTGCGAACGGTATGGAGATCGCGATTGTAGTCACGCTGAAGGGCTCAGCTAGCGTAGGATCCATCCCACTTACAAACATATGATGAGCCCATACCATGAAGCTAAGAACTGAAGCTGCGATGATGGACCACACGATCAGGCGGTAGCCAAAAAGCGGTTTCCGGCTGAACACGGGGATGATTTCCTGGACGATCACCAGTCCCGGCACTGCTACGACATACACTTCGGGATGACCGAAAAACCAGAACAGGTGTTGCCAAAGGAGGGGATCGGCGCCCTTCTGTGGGTCAAAAAAAGCAGTGCCGACAAGCAGGTCCAACAGCAGCATCACGACGCCAGCAATGAGCGGTCCTACGCTGAGCATGAACATGACGCTCGCTGCCAGTTCGCCCCATACCAGCATTGGTAATCGCCACATCGTCATGCCAGGTGCCCGCATCGCGATCGCTGTGGTGAGGAAATTGATGCCACCCATTAAAACCGATGCGAAGTCGATTGCGACAGCGAGCAGCCATAGAACTTCTCCCCAGTAAACTCCTCCTGTGTATGTAGGCGATGCGGACATCGGAACGTAATTCGTCCAACCTGCGCGTGACGCGCCGCTTGGTACGAAAAACGACGCCAGCAATAGAATCGTGCCCACAAAGATCGTCCAGAACGAGGCCATATTGAGCCTTGGAAAGGCCATGTCGCGCGCGCCGACCATGAGCGGTATAAGAAAATTGCCAAACGCACCAAGCAGAACCGGCATTGCCACGAAGAAGACCATTACAGTTCCATGCATGGTGACAAGTTCGTAGTACTGCGGAGCGTTCACTTTTCCCCAACCGGGGACTGCGGTACCGGGCCACGCAAGCTGCCAACGGAAAACGTAGGACAGACCCACGCCCACGAAGCCCATGAACAGACCAAGGAACAGGTACTGCTTGCCGATCACCTTGTGGTCGACAGAAAATATGTAGCGTCGCCAGAAGCCCATCCCCTCATGGGGCTCAATGGATGACGACACCGCCTCGGATTTGGTCTCGGCCATTGATCTATCCCTCGGTTCTGCTCAAGGACGATCCCGTACCTGATGCGCTTTTACCCGGCTCACCGCCAGACTTGGGCCAGTGCTGGTTAACCCATTGTTGAAACTCCTCGGGAGTTACGACGCGAAGGATCCCTTTCATGGCGAAATGCGAGACGCCGCAAAGCTGGGAACATGCGATGTCATACTTCCCGGGTTGCGTTGCCTCGAACCAAACTGGGATTTCCCGGCCCGGAACCGCATCCTGTCTAAGGCGCAACTGCGGCACATAGAAACTGTGGATCACGTCCTTGGATCCAAGCAGCAATAGGACCACCCGACCGGCAGGAACCGTCAAGGTCGTAGTTTGAACCAAGTCTTGCTTCCCGAACTTCCCATCAGGTCCTGGGTACGTGAACTCCCACCCGAACTGGAGCGATTGCAACTTTACTGTCAGTGCTGCCGGAGGTCTTTTTTCTTTAACCAGATCCCATATGGGCTTCGCCCGAACATCGATCGCCACATCAAGGAAGATGACAATGATTACTGGGACTAGTACCCATGCGAGCTGGCGGAGCGAGTCGCCGCGCACAAATGACGCACGCCTGCCTTCCCGGCGACGATACAAGATCACGAAGGCCAAGAGGGTACCCTCGGCGAGAAGGAAGGCCACACCGACGATGTAAATAATCAGCCTGAGTATCGAGTCGATGCTCGGACCAAAAGTCGATATATCCTCAGGAAGCCAACTCAGGATCATGACAGCTCCCCTTGCTGCAATAACCTAAGTAACCGTCCCCCCTTGCCTCGCGAGCAGCTTCTACCCGGACCTCTGTCTCCGGCTTAGGTACGCCCATCCCCCAATCAAATGGCGTACAGCGTACTGGTTAACTTTAGCTGCTCTCGTTTTTCATATAAGCGGCGGCCATGGAAGATGTCAAACGATAGAAGGTGTCAAAGGAACATTGCATCACGCCGATCCCGTTAAATATCAGACGATCGAAGGGAACGAGATCGGTCAACAATTGAAATCGCCGGCCCTCGCCCACGGTCGACTGAGCAACCTCGATCCCAAGCATCAACAACTCGCCGTGAATCCTTGGTGCTCCTCAGAGCGGATTCTCGCGCTCATACGTCGGATCAGCGCTCCTACTTCGAGATCGATTCTTGGTCGGCCACCGC
>JASHQJ010000550.1 GCA_030037595.1 Candidatus Binataceae bacterium | reverse complement strand
TTTACGGCCTCGTAGGCCTGAGCCACCTGCTGCTCCCTGGGTCTTTCAAGCCCGCTCAAACCGTTAGGCAAATGAAGACCCGCGGAAATCTATCATGGCCAAGGGCAATCGCTGATGCCCCTAATTACGTGAAGGCCGGATATGCGGACGCACCCGATTCAGATCATCAACAAGCAAGACGGCTTTGCACAGGGGCTGGGTCCATATAGGGGGGCAGGATGGGACTACAGTGCATCAGGCAAGCGTCATGCGCCACCTATCTAGCACTTCCTGATGAAATTGGGCCGTTTTGCGCGCGATGACATCAGGATGATAACGCTCTGCAACATCTTTGGCAGCTTGTTCGCCGAGCTTCATAGCAAGCTCGGGTGCTTCTAGCAAGCTTAAAATGCACGCCGCCAGCTCTTCACAGTTTCCTGGATCGACCAAAATTCCGTTCACGCCATCTTCGACAATTTCGACGATCCCGCCAGTTCGGGTTGCTACGAGGGGAGACCCAAAGGCCATCGCTTCCAAGACAACCATCGGGAAGTTCTCATAACGCGAGCCAACAACCGTTACGTAGGCTTTGCGACGCAACTCTGCGATCAAAGAGCCGGGTTGCCGACCGAGCCAGTCGATGCGCCCGGCGACATCAGGTGCTCTTTCAGCGATATACTTCTTCAGAGTCCAATGTCGGCCCTGCTCGTCGGTCATTCCTTCGTCTGGACCGACAAACCATAGTCGCACCCCTCGAGCGCGTTGCGCCACCCGTCGAAATGCATCGATCACCAGGTCGCCGCCCTTGTGCCGATTGAATCGCCCGACAAAAAGAAGTCGTGACATATCAGTTCGCTGTATCGACCACCGAGACTCTGAGGGTACAATGGGACAGGCATTGGGAATGATAACGGCTCGGGAGAGCTTTAGTCCATAATATGCTCTCGTTCGTTCCAGAACGTCGCGTGATGGGGCTGACACTGCATCGGCTTGCTCAATTCCAATGCCCTCATGGAAAACACGCTGGTAAAACAAAGCGTTCTGAGGTAAACCTAGGGCCAGCCCGTTGGCGAAATGTGGACCGTGCAGCCTGATTACGATAGGGATTGCGAGATGGCTTCTCACTAATTGCACAAGGCCGAAGGTCTCTTCCATTTCGAGCAGTTCGACGCCTCGCGTGGCGATGGCGTGCCTGGCGGTGCGCACCAAGGCGCGACCGTATCTTTGCCGTAACGCCATGAATGGGTCGATACGAAAAGTCAATCCGTCGTGAATCCGTGCAATCAGTGATCGCTTCTGACTTTCCAGCGCATTTACTTCGGGTGGACATTTCGCGCCGTTGTAGCGGCTCGCGATAACTTGCGGAGCATGTCCAAGCCGCCTGAGCGCCTCGGTGATTTCGTCCACGTATGTTACTATACCATTTGCTGCCGAATCCGGCGGCCAAACTGGAGTGAGAAATGCCGCCCGAAGAGTCCGATGCGCGCCCGACGAATTCAGCAACCTATCTCGAAAGCTTTGGGTACACGACTGGCTATCAGCTGCTTCCTGTTGCTGTGGAATTCTACTCATCTCCCTCAATCCAATACTACCTTTCAAAGGAACACTAATATATCGAGGCTGATCTTCACGCCATTATGCGGCGAGAACGACTTTTAGATTGCGGCCGATAGAGAACTGCGTCATTGGGTTCAATCCTCGGAATTCTTGATGTGAGGAGTGCCACAGCCCATGCGGCGATTAGAAGCATAAATGATGAAGGCGTTCCTCCCCCGGATCCTGTGCAATCCATGACGACAATAACCACGTAAATGTCGATTATATTAAACGCAGCCAAAGCTCGGGGATCAGTCGGACGAAAGGCAAGACTGAAGCCTGCGAGTTGGATCGGTGGCCAAAAAGACAGCGCTACCCGCAGCGCAAGCTCATACATACCAAAGGTAAGAGCAGTGAAGAGATAAGCATTGTCGATCGACCACATACGATTGATAACTGGAAACCCCATACATCGCCAACCCCAGGTCGGATGCTCCTCGACTATCGGAAGATAAGCTGGTATCAACTGACAGCGATAGCTCCAATCCTCTCGCAGCCCATCACCCTCCAGTTGCGCCGTCGCCGGATCTACCGACACGTAGGAGTGAAATCTGGAATAAACCAAGGGTGCAATCAAAACTAGCACCGTTCCAAAGACACTATTGCTCGCCCGCGCTTTTTCACTCGGAAAACTGAAACAACGACAGCAACACATAATGCACTAACCCAAGGTCCAACAGATCCAGCCATAATGCATCCGCTATGATCCAAATCTCACAAAAACGAATCTTGCTGATGGGAAGAGGGCCCAATTTCTCAGTCCAGCAGCCGGCCACTCCAAGTAGCGAGCTACTCAAAATCCTAAAGCCATCAACACACCGGAGGTCATAGCATGACCGTAAGGACCCTGAATCCTCATAAATCCAGCGCGCATTAGTCCGATATGAAAATTCCGGCCCCGGGAAAATCCTCCGAAAAAGGCTGTAAATAGGTTCGATCCCATGCGAAACTCGTAAACTGAAAGGATCGCAACAACAGTAAGTGACACGACGACCCGTTTAGCAACGTTGACTTCGAATTGTGGGTATTGGAACATCTGGTGGGCGACAAAGTAGGGTAAGAGGACTGAGAATGTGTGTCCTGAATGGGTAAATTCTGACTACCGATCTTGTAACCTTTGTTCATTCCCTCTGCTATAACTGTTATCGCAACGTAGGCAAGCACGAGAAAATCGATTGTGTTCCATCTCCACTTTGTCTTCTTATGGAGCAGAAGAAATGCGGCGATCGGCGCAATGGCGGTGTCAGCAAAGGACAATTGTCCAGATATCGGCCATGAGTAGCCCCCCGGGAACAACAGCAATACCGGCGACATAAACATCTAGCATCGGCGCTTCGGGTCCGCGTCGAATGCATTCAAGAGGTGTTACAAGCCCAGGTATCGCGATCGCGATGACTATAGTTTGTGTCACTTGGTTTGCGGTTATAAGCCCGTCGCACACTTCCGAGGAGAAATCGGTCACTCCAGTCGAATTTTACGCAACTGACTATTCCGTCGTTGTTCAGAGCAGAGTCATCAAGTGCTGAGTTGCGGTAGGCAAGTTCTTAACACACCGATTCATGCGGCGACCAGTAACGTCAAAGCTACAAGACGAATTGATCATTATTGCCTGGCGCTCGAACCCGTGATTTGCCGGTATATCCATTGTGTTGATTCCGCTTCAAGATAAATAAGTGAACTAAAGAAAAGGCACTTAGCTGGATCAGGTCTTTCTTCCTTGATGGTAAGTCACATGATCTAAAGTCCGTTCGCTATTGGGGCAAGGTTGGTCCCGTTTGGAAGCCGGGGCAATCCTTGTACTCTATTAGTCCCGTTTTGTGGCCACTTAACCGATCAAACTCGTATAGTAACCGGCCGAAAAAAAGTGGAATCTTCACCAAGTGCGAATGGAACCCAAACAGAATAAGGGTTAGAGCATCCGGCGTCTTCCAGCTGAACCTCACGGCTGTCCGCGCGGCGACTAAGATCAGAAGAATTGCGGTCGCAACGAGAGGAACGGTCGAATGGAATGAGATTGAACCGATGACGGCGCCCACAGTGAGTGCGAGCAGCGCTCCACCGTGAAGAAGGCTACGGCGCGCTTCCTTCTGCCAAAGTGGGAGAGCCGTGGATCTGAATCTGGCCGCTAATTCCGCATAGGCGTACCCCGTTCGCATTGCCCGACGCCAGTACTGAGAGAGTCTCATTATTGCCAGATCGTGACCGGTCATCGGAAGGTCGACGTGTAGGATGGTGAAGCCCAGAGCACGGATCCTCCTACACATTTCTGGCTCCTCGCCTGCTATCAATTGTTCATCGTACCCGCCTATCCGCTCGAGTACCTCGCGCCTAATCAGTGCGTCGCCGCCGCACGAGTCAGCTGATCCGGGCGACGTGATCCAATCGAGATCTAGCACGCGGTTGTAAATTGAGGCTGCAGGGTAGATTTCGCGGCGATTCCCAAAGACTACGGCTACGGTTGGATCGTTAAACTCTTCTATGGATGCGACCAGGAAAATGGGATCTAGTACGGTATCTCCGTCGAGAAAGAAAACAATCGGGGCTTTTGATGCCCGCCAACCAACATTTCGTCCAGCCGCCGCGCAAGGATAAGCGGACTGCAGCGTTATGACCCTAGCATTGAGTTGTCGAGCGTGCTCAACGCTGTCGTCAGTAGAGCCGGAATCCACATAAATGACCTCAACGGAGCCTTTTAGCGGCTGGATTTGACTTATCGACTCCAAACACCGTACCAGGCGCTCGCCTTCGTTGCGCCCGATCACTACGAAGGACAAAACTGGAACGTCTCCAATCAAACTTACGGGTGATGTCGTTCCTATGTTCATCGGCAAGCGCTCTATAGGTTTAGGGTGCAGTCACAACATGAAGATGTCATGTCCCGGTGGATCCGTACGCTGGGCTGCCGGACGAACTTCGATGTTCGAGCTTCCCGTCAAGGATTTGGTCTTTGTTGCTGCTGTGGTTAATTCGCTCGGAGATAATAGCGCCGACAACAGGCGGAACGCACCGCTCCAGCTCACGTACCGCTGCTGCAACTTCCGAAATGTCGTCAGAGCCGCTCCGAGCAACCAGAATGGCTCCGGCGGGTAATTGGACTATTGCTATTGTGTCGGAACAGGCTAGAAGCGGTGGTGCTGCAAGAAGAACAATGTCAAAACTTCCCAACGAACGCTCAACCAGATTCCTCACATAGCTATATGTTCGAGCGATCCCATCAACGCCAGCTTCCTTAGCGAAGCTTTGACTGGACTTCGCTGGAATCTGATGCTCAAACGATAAAGAGCTTGTGTTTGAAGCGCGAGGGACGAGCCTTCTTGTTGCGCGATCTGCAGTCCGATTTGAAAGATCGGCAAATCCTCGCCTTTCTGGCGATGGAACAAGCTGTTCGTTATTCGAATTAATTAAACTCACCTCAATTGCGATGCTCTGAATCCCCAATGCGTTGAGTTCCTCAGCAAGTGCCTCCGCGAGAGCAAAGGTCGAACCCTCTCGAACCGGCATCAATACAAAGCTACGAATTCCCGAAGCGGTCCGCTCGCGCATGATGCCTAAAGCTATGCGGCGCAACGCGTGACATCCCCTAAGGTCCAAAGTGTTCGGTGCCGCACCCAGAGGTGGAAATCCTAGGATTGCTTCGAATTCGCTCGCCGATCTGATTCTCTGGTCAGTCAAGTCGAACGCGGTGGGTCCACCAATGCCGAAAATCACAGCAGTGAAAGTAGCTAGCAATAAAATCATCCTTCGCTTGTTCTTCAGCGGTTCATCGGGCACCATTGCCTGGGATTCAAGAGACACCACTCCCGGTGACTGGCTTTCTAATCGGAGAACACCAATGCGATCGTCGATGTCTTGAAGATCCTTGCGTTTGCGCTCCAGCAGCTCGTGCAGGTTGACCGCTTGACCGAATTTAGTTCCAAAGGATGCGGCGGTCGCTTTCAAGCTGTCGAGGTCACTCTTAAGACCCTGAGCTGTGGCTTCCATTTGTTCAAGAGTTGATTGAGCCACCGAAATATCAACACTCGTGGTAGCTTGCTCGCTGTCTCGTAGCATTGATCGCGCTCTATCCAGGGCCGCCGAATCGAGGTTCGCTAATTCTTGATTGCTTGTCTCAATTTGCTGCTGGAGAGCTTTTCTCCCCGGATGCTTCGGGCCGAGTCCACTCAACTCGACCAACGCGGCTTCGCGCTGCTCGATCAATTGCTCCCTCGCTTTCCCGTCGCCGCTTCCCGCGACGGCCATCTCGTCCGCCTTTGCTTCAACATCTGCTGCTTTGATTCGGCTGCGATTTGACTCAACCGCGCGAAGGTGAGCTTGCGCCATAAGAACGTTGCGTCGGGCTCGGGCGTATGCCTCGGTACTATCCTCTAAAAGCTTGTCGTACGGATTTATCGGCGTACCCTCGAAACTCGCGATTCCGAGCTGCTGGCACAGCCCACCAAGTTGCTGTTGCTGTGAATCAATGCTTTTTTCTAGATCTGCACGACGTGTGGCCAACAACTGGAGACCGACGTCGGTTCCATTTAATTCCTGCTTGGCGTGACGCGAAAGATAAGACTGGACAACGGCATTTACTAACTCTGCTAATCCATCGGGTCTATTACCGGATAGACCTATGGTGATGAGGTAACTATCCGGGATCACTTCAACCTTCAGTACCTTCATCAGGCGCTCTGCGGCGTGACGGTCGGCTTCGCCAGAGATCTGCCACAACGATCGCTTAGGCCCTAATAATTCGAGCGCCGCGCTGACCGTGGCGTAGTTCTTAATTTCAAAAACTTGCTGCTGCAGAAAGTCTCGATAGTCTTGGTTTGAATCGAAGCGAGAGGCCTCACTTAAAATCGAAGCCGGACGCGATGGGGAGACGAGGATGGTTGCCTCCGATAGA
>JASHQJ010000549.1 GCA_030037595.1 Candidatus Binataceae bacterium | reverse complement strand
ACAAGCCCGACATGCGCTTCGGCCTGGAGCTCAAGAATATTTCCTCGGCGCTGGCAGGAACCGGGTTCAAAGTATTTGCCGACGTGCTCGCAAAGCAGGGTAGCGTCTATGCGATCAATCTGCCGGCGGAGCATCAGCTATCGCGCCGCGAACTTGACGAACTCACCGATGGCGTAAAGACGCGCTACTCGGCCGGGCTCGCATGGGTTAAGATTGGCGACCATGGATGGCAGGGGCCGATTGCGAAATACCTGAGCGCTGATGAGAAGAGCAAGGTTGCCGGGATAGTCGCAGCAAAAAACGGCGCCACGCTGCTGATGGTCGCCGGCAATACCGGCAAGGTGCAGCCAATCCTCGGCGACATGCGGCTTCAGCTCGGCAGCAAATTTGGTCTCCGCAATTCAAACGATCTCAGGTTCCTGTGGGTCGTTGACTTTCCACTGTTCGAATACAGCGAAGAAGACAAGCGGTTGGTGTCGGTTAACCATCCGTTTAGCGCACCGCATCCCGACGATCTGTTGCGTCTCGATTCCGAGCCGCTCGGCGCTCGCGCTCTCGCCTACGACATGGTACTCAACGGCGAGGAGATGGGTGGCGGCTCGATTCGTATCCATAGCCGCGAGCTGCAGCTCAAGGTGTTCGAGTTGCTGGGGCTCTCGCGCGAAGAAGCGATTAGCCGCTTCGGCTTCCTGATGGACGCGCTCGGCGCGGGTGCTCCGCCCCACGGCGGATGCGCGTTCGGTGTCGATCGACTGTGCATGATGCTCTGTGGGACCGATTCATTGCGTGACGTCGTGGCCTTCCCCAAAACCGGCAAAGCGGTCGACCCTATGAGCGGTGCGCCTTCGGAAGTCGATGCGCGCCAGCTCAAGGAGCTGTCGATCAAGGTGACGCTGTGAGGCTTGCGCACCGAATATTCCTGGCGGTGGCTGTTGTGACAACGCTGGCTGCCGCAGGATGCCTGCCAATTGCGACCGACGTGGTGCAGGGCGCTGGCGATCAGCTGAGCAAGATCAAACTTAACAACGACCTGAAAACCCATGCGGTGCATGGGATAAAGACTCTGGAAATCGATCGGGTCGCGGTCATGCCACTGATCGAAGCGGCGCCCAACAAGGCCGAAGGCATCGCGGCTGGCGGTACCCAAGCGATCACCGCGCAGCTCTACAGTCAATCCGCGGTCGCCGGCGGATGGGAAGTTGTCCCTGAGGACGACGTCCTCGCCGCGATGCAGAAACTTCCACCGAGCACGCCAGGCAACCTCGATGACAACGCGCTGCGGCTCGGTCACGATATCTCGGCGGACGGAGTGCTGTACGGCGTCGTCGAGCGCTACCAGGAACGGGTCGGCGCGGACTACGCCGCGGATACGCCGGCTTCGGTAAATTTCTCGCTCAAGTTCGTCGATATCAAGAACCAACAGGTTGTGTGGACGGCGAAGTTTTCCAAGACACAGAGGGCGCTCTCGCAAAACATGTTCGATTTCGCGAACTTCGTTCAGCGCTCGGGCCGATGGGTCCGCGCGCACGAGCTTTCGCTCGAAGGCGTGCAGGAAGCGGTGGCCGATCTACATGGCGATCTGAACCTGCAGAAGAACGCCAAGCATTTCGAGACCGGGACCTACGGCCAATTGAAATCCGGCGGCCAGCGTTACAATACGGGCGCCAACGGGATCTACTGAGTCGTCTGACTATTCTGACCTCACGGTCGCAGCCGCTCTGAGAGCCGGCCGGGCCGCATGATCCCATGGCGAGTGTGGCTTGACCCGGATCGAGTCGGCGACTGCTGGATGCACGACCTTGCCGTCGTAGGTATTGAGCCCGAGGCGAATCGCGCTGCTATGCGCCCCGGCTTCGAGCACTCCGCGATCAGCAATTTCCAGCGCGTAACTCAAGGTTGCGTTGGTCAACGCGTAGGTCGACGTATGCGGCACCATCGCCGGCATATTCGTCACACAATAATGCACCACGTTCGAGCGCACGAAGGTTGGCGTCGTGTGCGTCGTGGGACGCGAGGTCTCCGCCACGCCGCCCTGGTCGATTGAGAGATCCACAATCGCCGCACCAGGGAGCATCCGCGACACGGTCTTCGCTGAAATCAGCCGCGGGGCGCGAGCTCCAGGCACCAGCACGGCGCCTATCACCAGGTCCGACTTGGTGATTTCTTCTTCGAGCGTCGCGCGATTGGACATCACCGTGTTGACGCCCGCGCCCAGCATGTCGCTCAGGTAACGGAGCCTGGTCGGGTTGATGTCCAGTATGGTTACTTGCGCGCCGACGCCGGCGGCGACGCGCGCGGCGTTGGCGCCCGCGATGCCCCCGCCGAGCACTGCCACACGTCCGGGACGCACGCCCGATGCGCCGCTTAGGAGCACGCCGCGGCCGCCGCTTCGCGATTGCAGACACCATGCGCCAGCCTGGATCGCGAGTCGCCCCGCGACTTCGCTCATCGGGGCAAGCAACGGCAGACTCTGATCCTCGAGCTGGATCGTTTCGTAGCCGAGCGCGGTGACGCGCCGCCTGAGCAGCTCGCGGGTGAGACGCGGGTCTGCCGCGAGGTGGAGATAGGTGAACAGCATGAGTCCTGGTCGCATCAAGTGGTATTCGGGCGGCTGCGGCTCCTTGACCTTGAGCACCATGTCCGCGCGGCTCCACGCCTCCGCGGCTTTATGCACGATTCGCGCGCCCGCCTCGCGGTAGTCGGCGTCCGAGAAGCCGCTCCCGGAGCCAGCGTCAGTTTCCACGATCACCCGATGACGATGCGTGGTGAAGGCGGCTGCGCCGGCGGGAGTTAGGGAAACGCGTCGCTCGTCAACTTTGATTTCGCGTGGAACTCCAACGATCATCCTCTCCTCCGTCGCGGCGCGCACGCTCGGGCGCGCACATCCGCACCGATCCGATCATTACCGGCCCCGCTGTTAATGTCATCAGGTGGTGCAGTCAAGTGTCGCACGCGATCGCGTCCGCTCGAAATCCCGATTCGGAACTTGACAAGACATCGGTCACCGCGCTTCATGAAAGTCGAGACATCGTGACGAGCCTGCGCGGAGGAGCGCGAAAAGCACGAGGAAACGCGCGATGTGGAGGACGCATGGAGATCCCACAGGGGCTCAAGTATTCGAAAGAGCATGAATGGGTCGCGACCGAGGAATCGGTCGCAACCGTGGGCATTACCGACCACGCGCAGGACCAGCTCGGCGAGATCGTTTACATCGAGCTGCCCGCGGTCGGCGACAAGATCAGCAAGGATGATCCATTCGGCGTGGTCGAGTCGGTCAAGGCCGTCTCCGATATCTACGCGCCAGTGAGCGGCACCGTGATCGAGGTGAACGAGGATCTGCCTGAGAGCCCCGAAGTGGTCAACGAGGATCCTTACGGCGACGGGTGGCTCATCAAGGTAAGGATGAATGATCCAACAGACCTCGATGACCTGATGGATCACGAGGAATACGCCGAGCTCGTCGCGCGCGAGAAGGAGTGATCAGCCACCCGACGCGGTCGTCGCATCCGCTGCTGGGTCGGCCTGCGTCACCGCGATCCGCAGCGATTTGGCATCGTGCGGCAGGTCGATAAATACCAACATGAACGGCGTCGATTGCGCGGGCTCGAGCGAAAAGTTCTTCGGCGGATTAAGTCCCAGCGAAAATTCCAGTTCGCGCGGCGTCATCTCCTCGAACATCCGCGGCGAAAGATCGTTGCCGCAGTAGGTCTGAGCGCGCGCCACCGATTGCTGAGCCGGGTTGAGCAGCAGAACCTCGATCTGGATCGCATGCAGCGACCGATGCCCAGCGTTGCGTGCGTTGCCGCTTATCACGAGAGCCGACTGCCCACCCTTGAGCATGCGGCTCTCAACCCGCACATCCTCGAGCGCGACCAGCGTTGCGGGAATCAGTGGCGGCGCGAAATGCGATCCGATGACCGGCAGCTGGCCTATCATCTTGACGCTCGCGGCCGGCTCACCATTGATCAGAAGACTGAGCAGGAAGAATGCGACCGCCACGATGAAGAACACGCCGATAAAATACGCCGAGGAGTGGATGCTCGAAGGATCCTCGATGAACGTGACGTCATCCGGCACGTGCTGACGTTCGCGCACAGTCTCGCGCGAGCTGGCGAGATCTGCAGCGGCCGTGAGCGTAGAGCGGCTCCGCGCGGCGCGCGTGTCTTGGGGCGCCGGCGGAACGTCATCGATTTCCATGGCAGGCTGCACGCGTCGGCGCGGCCGCGGATCTTCGGCGGGCTCGCCGACTTGCCATCCCTCGTCGCGGTTGTCGCGCTCGTCGAACTCGCGCTCCGGCTCGTCGCGTTCGGCACCGCGCTCGGCGCTGAAATCAAATTTCAGATTCTCACCCGTATCGCCCCGCGACGGCGGCTCTGCGAACGACCTGTTGAGGGGATCATCTGCGGCGCCAGCTTTTTCGGGAGCGGGCGGAGGTTCCACCTGACGCGACCCGGATGTTTGCGGCGCGTCGGCTTTGGCGGCGACTGTTTCGGGTCGTTGTGGATCGACGCTCTTATCAGCAACGAATGCCGGCGCCTGCCGTTCCTCGGCTTGCTCGGATACGGAAGCTGCCGGAGAAGGAGGCGCCTCGTCCTCGATTCGTCTCCGCCGGGTACGCGGCGGTTGACCGGGGGCCGCGCTCTCAGCGGTCGGCTTTGCGGGCGCTTCGATCTTGTCCGGCTCGGCTTTCCGCCGGCGCGACGGCACAGGCTCCGCGGTGAACACGTGGCCGCATCGCGAGCACTTAAAAGTCGGCGTCTCGTCGGGCAGGACCCGCTCGTCAATGCGATAGCGGGTATGACAACTCGTACATTGTATTTCGATCATCGCCCACCTCACATCCGCGCGCGTCAAATTACCATAGTTGCAACGTGGGCGCATCAAAGTGCGCCGCACCGTTGCCCGGTCCTCGTTCCGTGCGTATCGCCCTCTTAACGCGCCGTTTCGATCCGGCGGGCGGCGGCACCGAGCGCGATTTCATCATCACCGCCAAGCTGCTGCGCGAAGCTGGGCACGCCGTTACGATCTTCGCCGAGCAAGTTCGCGGCTCGACCGACGATTGGACGCTTAGGCGCATCGGCCGCGGCGCGGCGGGGCGATCGCTCTCGCTGCTATGCTTTGCGTTTGCCGCCGGGCCTGCAGCTCGACGCGATGGAGCCGATCTCGTTATCAGTTTCGCTCGTGCTGCCGGCGCCGATATCCTGCGCTCAGGCGGCGGCGCGCATTCGAGCTATCTGCGCGCGGCCCGCCAATGGCGCGGCACGCTTGGCGCCGGACTGATGCGAGTGCGCCCGTATCACATCGCGCAATTGATTGCTGAACGCGGAGCGTTCACCTCGCGCGAGCTCAAGAAAGTTATCGCGGTGTCTAACCTGGTCCGTGACGATTTGGTCCGCGAGTTCGGGCTTACGCGCGCGATTCTCACCACGATTTACAACGGCGTCGATCTCGCGCGCTTCACTCCATCATCGACGCCGGACGAACGCGCGGCCGTGCGTGCGCAATTCAAGCTGCCGCTCGAGGCGCGTGTCGTGCTCTTCGTCGGCAATGGCTTCGGACGCAAGGGCCTCGATTTTCTTGTCGAAGTGTGGCCACGTCTCCGGAGCAAGGCGCATCTGCTCGTGGTGGGCGCCGATCGCGCACTCAACCGCTACCAGAGCCGTGCCGCGGCAATCGGAGTCGGCGAGCGCATCGTATTCGCGGGTCCGCAACAACGCGTCGATTCGATCTTCCGTGCCGTCGACGCATTCGCGCTTCCGTCGCTCTTCGAGCCGTTCGGCAACGTCGTGCTCGAGGCGATGGCCTCGGGGCTGCCCGTGATGACTTCAGACCTCTGCGGTGTGAGCGAAATTCTGCCGCCCTCGATGCGCGAGTTCTGCGTGCTTGATCCGACCAATATCAGCGACCTCGCTAGTCGCCTCGACGCGTTAATCGAGACGGGTCCGAAACTTCGCGTCGAGGCGCGGGCTACTGCAGAGCAATTCACCTGGGATCGATACGGCAACGAAATTGATGCGCTGATTCGCGCCACACCGCACTAACCGCCGAGGCCATCGAACATCCCTCGCGCCATCGCCCGGCGACGCTCCTCGCGCGCGATTCGCGCTGCCGACGCGCGAACCGCATGTGCGATCTTGAGCCGCGCCCACGCCACGATGTTCTTGGCGATCACCTCGAAGGCCGAGTGACGCTCGTGCAGCATCCGGCAGCGGCCGCGCTCGCGCGCGATGCGGATGAAGCGCTCGCGATCGGCGCGCGCCGGGTCAACCTCGTGGTAAACGAGCGCCCTCGGTGCATAGCCGATTCTAAAGCCCGCGCGCCGCAGCCGGGCGGACATCTCCGTTTCTTCCTCGTGGCCGCATGCCCCCGGGCCGAGGCGTTCGTCGAAGGGACCGACCTTCTGCAGGGCAGATGAGCGAAACGCCATGTTGGCGCCGAGCACCCCCGGCACCTCGCAAACTTCGTCGCCGTGATCCGAGATGGGCAGGTCAAGGTAAGGCGCCATCGCGCCTGCTTTCGCGGCAGGATCTTCCGTCGGCAACGTACGGCCTTTCATCGCGGCGAACTCGGGATGGGTCGCGAAAAATTCTTCGACCGCGTCCAGATAGCCGTCGGAGACGACGAGGTCGTCATCGAGAAAGACGATGATCTCGCCCCGCGCTTCTTTAAGCGCGCGATTCTGCACCCGGCATTTGCCCGCGCGCGGATCATGCAGATGAGCAATGGCTACGCCGCAACCATCGAGCACAGTCTGGCTCTCGGAGCCATTCTCCGCAATCAGTAATTCGCGCTCGCCAGTTCCGATCTGCGGCGCGAGCGCTGCGATCAGTTTCTTAAGCGACTCCGGCCGTCGATGGGTCGCGAGGATGACGGAGGTCTTCATGCTGACACGATTTTCCGAAACCGCATCAGGATGTTCTCGTCCATCAGAAGGCTCGGGCTCGTCATGAAGCCGAACAACTGGCGGTTGATCGCACGCTGTTCGAGGTCCTTGACTCCACGCACATAGCTGAGCCACGAATAGGCGGCGATAAACGGGTAGAGTGGCACCGCCAGGATTCGCGCGCGCAGCTTGCGCGGCCCGCGCCCAAGCGCTTCCATCCGGAGACCCGCGCCCCAGGCAATCCAGTGCAGATCGTTCAAACCCATCACGTGCCAGTTGCGGCCGTCGGAGACCTTATAGCGATAGGGCAGGGGCGAGCGGCGTCCCTTGTAGTAGCCTGTTAACAAATAGTGAACACGAGACGTGACGCAGAGCCGATTGGGGGTCGTAATGATCGCGACGCCGCCGGGCTTTAGCACCCGCGCGATCTCGCCGATCGCGTGCGCAATGTCCGCCAGATGCTCAAGTACTTCGAGCATCGCCACCAGGTCGAAGCGCGCCGATTTGAAGGGCAGAGCGTGATCGAGGTCAGCCGCGACCCAGCCGGGCTTGCGGGTCTGGTACTCGGTGGAAATCACGCGCCACCCGCGCGCCTTCAAGAGCTCCGACGATTGCCCGTCGCCAGCGCTCAAATCAAGCGCGAGCGCCGCGGCGCCGTGCTCCGGCGCGAGATCAATCGCGCCCCGCACCCGTTGATTCATTGCAAGCGTGGATTGTCCATGAAGGGGGCACGCTGCTCAAGCTGCCGCGGCGCAATTCTTGAGACCGGCTTGAATTGTTTTGCGGCGGCAGGTTAAATCCTAGCTCTTACCTCTGCGCGAGAGTGGCGGAATGGCAGACGCGCAAGGCTCAGGACCTTGTGAGGGCAACCTCGTGGGGGTTCAAGTCCCCCCTCTCGCAGCAAAAAGATTCGAACGTTTCGCTTGGCGAGTGTCACCGAAGCATCTCGCCGCTTTGACGGAAGTGTCTCTTGCTCGCTCGGCTATCCACGCGTCAGGAAGGCGCCTGGGCACTTCACGAGCGATGGAAATTTCCTCTGCAAGCGGGTGTCAAAGCTCGCGACGCTTGTCCCTAAGCGGATCGCAAGCTCCACGAACAGGGTGTCGTAGGTGGCATGACCAGTTGCGACCGCTCGCGTCACTGCTCCTCTCAGGAGTTCGCTAACGTCGACTGACTCAGTGGGCAGAGCATTGGCGCGAGTGACCGCCGTATCGATTTCATCGGCTGCGATGCGTCCTAGCAGGACCGCGTTCCAGACAACATTGGAGAATTCGGCTTTCCAATGAGACGGTGCCGCGAAATCCCACCGCTCCACCAGCAGTCGAGCCGCTTCCTGGCCTGTCTCCGGCTCGCCCAGGGCAGCCGCCGCAATCACATCGGTATCGAGGACCAGCGTTATGGGCGGCCCTAATCGACCGCGGCGTCGATCTCCTCGAAGGTCATGTTGGCGCCGAGCCGAGTGCCCAAAGCGGCGAGCTGCTCGACCGCCGAGGCGCGATCGATGGCCACTTCTTCGAGGATTGAAAGGATTTCCTTTTGCATAGAGTGTTGCTTTCGACGTGCTCGGCTACGAAGGACGCGCAGCACTGCGTCCGGCACGTTGCGAAGAGTCAACGTATGAGCCGCTCTAGTTACTGTCCCCCTAAAATGCAGTCAAAATGACTGCCGGTCAAATCGAGCGCCGTGCTCGAAAGGCCCGCGCGCAGCTTTAGTAATTTCCGCTCTGCACGCCGCCGGATGTGGCGTTGCCGGATTTTTCCGCACCGTGGCAGGAAGCAACGTCAGATTCGCTCGCGCCGATCGCCGACGCGATCTCGG
>JASHQJ010000548.1 GCA_030037595.1 Candidatus Binataceae bacterium | reverse complement strand
CCGGGTTGAATGTTACCGCAGTGTAGAAGTAGCAGAAGAACACGATGAAGCCGACATAGAGCAGCGTGTGCACCAGCGTCCCAGGCATCAGGTAGCGATTCGCGATTTCGCGCGCTTGGGGTAGAAATTGTGCGATCGTCGCCGGGAACATCAGAATCGAAGAGGCGAAGATCGGCGGAATGACACCCGAGGTGTTGATCTTGAGCGGCAGGTGCGACGTCTGGCCGCCGTACATCCGGCGCCCCTGCACGCGCCGGGCGTATTGGATCGGAATCCGGCGCTGCGCCGTTTCGACATAGACGATTCCGGCAGTAACACCGATCGCGATGAAGACGATCAAGATGAGCACGAAGAGGCTCATTTCGCCTTCCTTCACGAATTCGCTGGTGGAAGCCAGGGCGCTCGGGAGGCGCGCAACGATACCGGCCATGATAATCAGCGAGATTCCGTTGCCGATTCCACGCTCGGTGATCTGCTCGCCGATCCACATCACGAACATCGTGCCGGCCGTTACGGTCAGCACCGTCATGATGATGAACATCGGCCCGGGATTGAGCACAATCGAACCGCCGCCGGGTGCCTGCAACTTCTGCAAGGAGAACGCGATCATGCCGCCCTGCACGATCGCGAGTCCGACCGTGCCGTAGCGGGTGTATTGCGTTATCTTGCGGCGCCCGGCCTCGCCTTCCTTGTAGAGTTCATCGATGTACGGCGACGCGATCTTCAGCAGATCGAGAATAATCGCGACCGAGATGTACGGCATGATGCCGAGGGCAAAGACCGAGAAGCGCTCGAGCGCGCCGCCCGAGAACAGGTTCGCCCAGCCGAAGAGCGTGCCCTTTGCCTGGTCGAAGAAGTTCGCGAGCGCCTGGCCGTCGATCCCAGGCGTCGGCACCGCCACGCCGGTTCGATACACGGCCAGCATAAACGCCGTGAAGAGCAGCCTGCGGCGCAGCTCAGGGATACGCGACGCGTTTCCGAAACCTTCAAGCATTGCCGGCTGGAGCTACCTCTTCAGCGCTGCCGCCCGCGTTGGCAATCTTTTCGCGCGCGCTCTTCGAGAACGCGTCCGCGCGCACGGTAAATTTCTTCTTCAGATCTCCCTCTCCAAGGATCTTAATCTTACTCCCGGCTGGAACAAGACCGCGACTTGCGAGCGTTGCGGCGTCGATGGTCGCACCGTCGTCGAAATCGGCGAGCCGGTCGAGATTCACGATAGCGAATTCCTCGCGCCGCGCCTTGTTCTTCAAGAGACGCCGAAAGCCCCGCTTTGGCAAGCGCCTCTGCAGCGGCATCTGGCCGCCTTCGTACCCCGGCGGCGTATTTCCGCCCGTACGCGAGCCCTTTCCCTTATGACCGCGGCCAGAGGTCTTGCCGAGGCCGGAACCGATTCCGCGCCCGACACGGACGCGCCGCGTGGTCGAGCCCGGAGACGGTTTGAGTTCCTTCAGATTCATACGAGCGTCAATCCTTGAGTTCTACCACCAGATGCTTGAGCCGGCGCACCATCCCTTCGATCGCGGGCGTGCGCTTGAGTTCGCTCTCACTGCCGAGCTTGTGCAAGCCGAGGCCCTTGACCGTCTCGCGCACGCGGATAGTGGTGCCGATCGGGCTTCGCACGAGCTTGACGCGGATTTTATCCGACATCGTGATTCGCTCCGGTTCAGGCCGCCGCCGACGGCTCGGTCGGCCGTTTGCGGAGGCTCGCAATATCGTTGCGCGAACGAAGCTCGGTCAACGCTTCGAGCGTCGCCTTCACCAGGTTGTGAGGATTCGACGAGCCAAGCCGCTTGGTAAGAATGTTGCGGATACCGGCAAGCTCGACCACCGCGCGCACGCCACCCGCCGCGATAACTCCCGTTCCTTCGGCCGCGGGGCGCAGCACGACGCGGCCCGCGCCGAAACGTCCTACGACTTCATGCGGGATGGTGCCCTCGATAAGCGGTACGCGGATCAGACTCTTCTTCGCGCGGTCCACTCCCTTGCGGATCGCCTCAGGCACTTCATTGGCCTTGCCGAGGCCGAAACCGACGAGGCCGTTCTGATCGCCCGCCACCACCAGAGCGCTGAAGCTGAAACGACGGCCGCCCTTGACGACCTTCGCCACGCGGTTGATGTGGACAACCTTTTCTTTGATCTCGAGACCCTGCGGATCGATCCGCTGCGCGACCGAGCCCGCTCTTTCCAATCGTCGTGCGTTCAAAACTGTAACCCCGCTTCACGCGCGGCGTCGGCCAGCGCCTTGACTCGCCCGTGATAGAGAAATCCGTTGCGATCGAACACCACGCTTGTGATTCCGCTCTGGATACATCGCTCGGCGATCGCCTTGCCGACGGCTTTGGCAGCGGCCACGCCGCGCTTGCTCTTTAAATCGCCGCCGACACCCGCGCTCATTGTCGAAGCCGCGGCGAGCGTGCGTCCGCTCTCGTCGGATATCACCTGCACGTAGATATGATGCAGGGAGCGGAAGACCGAAAGGCGCGGGCGCTCGTTGCTGCCTCTCGTGATACGGCGTACCCGCGCGCGCCGCATGCTTCTGTTCTCTGCTCGATTGATTGCCATGATAGCGGCGTCCCTACGCTGCTGCCGATCCTGCTGCAGCCTTGCCGGCCTTGCGGCGAATCGTCTCTTCCGCGTACTTGATCCCCTTGCCCTTGTACGGCTCGGGAGGCCGAAGCCCTCGAATTTCCGATGCGACCGAACCGATCAGCTGCCGGTCGGCGCTCTCCAGAGTGATCACGACCTGGCGATCGACTTTCGCGGTAACACCCGGTGGAAGTTGATAGACAATCGGATGCGAATAGCCGAGCGTCAGGTTGATATTGGTGCCCTTTACCTCGGCGCGGTAGCCGACGCCGTTGATCTCGAGCACGCGCGTGAAGCCCTTGGTCACACCGTTAACCATGTTGGCGATTAGCTTACGAGTGAGGCCGTGACGCGCGCGCTCGTCGTTGCTGTCGCCGGGGCGCTTCACGGTAATCGTCGAGTCGGCAATCTCGACGCCGTATCCCGGCAGCACGTGCATCTCGAGCTTGCCCTTCGGCCCCTCAATTTTGAGGGTCGAGCCGCTAAGCGACGCCTTGACGCCCTTTTCGAGATGGACCGGCAGTTTTCCTATGCGCGACATCGCTCGTCACCACACCCTGCAGAGGATTTCGCCGCCGACTCGCTTGCGCTTGGCCTCGCGCCCGGTCATCACGCCGAGCGGGGTTGATACAATGTGTACACCCATCGCGCCGCTCGACTTGCCGATTTCATCTGCGCCGGCGTAGCGCCGCATACTCGGGCGGCTTACGCGCTCGATCCCCTTGATCACCGGCTCGCGGGCCGCGGAAAAGCGAAGCCGCAGCACGAGCTGACGCTTGGGCGCTTCACCGCCGACTTCGACGCTGTCGAGGAAGCCCTCGCTCTCGAGCACGCGGCAGATCGCCTCGCGCAGCCGCGAATGCGGCAGCAAGAGTTCATTGTACCGCGCGCGCATCGCGTTGCGGATTCGAGTAAGCAGTTCGGCTATCGGATCGGTCTGCGACATAATTCTCTTACCAGCTCGCCTTGACGACGCCGGGCAGCTTGCCGTTGAGCGCGTTCTTGCGCAGGCAGAGCCTGCACATCTTGAAGCGCCGGTAGAAGGCGCGCGCGCGGCCGCATAGCGGGCATCGATTGTAAGCGCGCACCTTGAACTTCGGCTTGCGGGTCGCCTTCACTCTGAGACAGGTCTTCGCCATTCAAAATCGTCCTTCAGTAACTCGTCATCCCGCCGATAATCACTGCGCCGGAGCCGGCTCCGCCACGGGCTCGGCTTTTCGCGTTGAGCGGGCAGTCACCCCTTCCTTGTCGGCACCGCGGAAGGGCATTCCAAGGACGCGAAGCAGCGTCTGCCCTTCGAAGTCACTCCTAGCGCTCGTCGTGATCGATATGGTCAGTCCCTTCACTTTCTCGACCTTGTCGAGGTTGAGTTCGGGAAAAATCGTATGCTCGCGGAGCCCAAGCGAGTAATTGCCGCGGCCATCGAATGCCTTGTCGCCGACGCCGCGGAAGTCGCGCACGCGCGGCAGCGCGATATTCACCAGCCGATCGAAGAATTCCCACATCCGCTCGCGGCGCAGCGTAACCATCACACCGATCGGCATCCCCTGGCGGAGCTTGAAGTTCGATATCGCCTTGCGCGCACGCGTCAGTACCGGCTTCTGGCCGGTGATCTGGCGGAGCTCTTCGACCGCGGCGTCGAGGATCTTGACGTTGTCGCGCGCCTCGTTGAGCGCCATGTTGATCGTAATCTTCTCAAGCCGCGGCACGCGCATCTTGTTTTCGATCTTGAGCTCGCGCATCAGCGCCGGCGCCAGTTGATCCTCGAAGCGCACCTTAAGACGCGGCGGGAGCTTCGGTTCCGGAGGCTCCGGCGCCTTTGCTTCGGCGGGCGCGGCCTGCTGACCCTTTTGCTCCCTGCGCTTGCCCTTCTCGCCGCCCTTGTCCGGACGCGCAGCCTTTTCGGGCTTCTCGGGCTTTTCAGTTTTCTCGGCCATTACTCGTTACCTATCTGATCGCCACAGCGGCGGCAGATCCGGGTTTTCGCGCCATCCTCTACGGTCTTAACGCCGACACGAACGGGAGCGTTGCAGCGATCGCACATGATCATCACGTTGGAAATTGCGATCGAAGCTTCCTTCTCGACGATTCCGCCGGGGCTCTGCGCGCCGCGCGGCTTGCTGTGGCGCTTGACGATATTGAGCCGCTCGATCACCACGCGTCCCTTGGCGGGATCGACCCGCATGACCTTACCGGTCTTGCCCCGGTCGCGACCGGCGATCACCATCACCATGTCGTTCTTCTTGATCCGGAACTTGGTTTTCGTGGCGGCGGCCGGCATCACAGCACCTCGGGCGCGAGCGAAATAATCTTGAGAAAGCGCTTGGCGCGGAGCTCGCGCGCAACCGGCCCGAAGATACGCGTGCCGATCGGCTCGTGATCCTTATCGAGCAGCACCGCAGAGTTGCCGTCGAAGCGGATATAGCTGCCGTCATTGCGGCTGATTTCTTTCGCGGTCCGCACGATCACCGCGCGCGAGACGTCGCCCTTCTTCACCTTCGCGTTGGGAATCGCTTCTTTCACTGCGACTACGATCACGTCGCCCACCGTTGCATAGCGCCGGCGCGAACCGCCGAGCACTTTGATACACATCACTTTGCGCGCGCCCGAATTGTCCGCCACGTCGAGCACTGTATGGGTCTGAATCATCGCGTTAGGCCCCTACTCTGCCCGGCGAGAGAGCACCCTGCTCACACGCCATCGTTTATTTTTCGAAAGCGGGCGCGTCTCGATGATCGCGACGCGATCGCCCTCGCGGCACTCCGCCTTTTCGTCATGCGCCATGAGGCGCGCGCGCTGCTTTAGCCGCTTGCCGTACTGCGGATGCTCGACGAGGCGGTCCACCCGGACCACCACGGTCTTGGTCATCTTGGCCGACACCACCGTGCCTTCGCGCCGTTTGATTCGCTCGCGCATCGCCGCTCCCCTACTCACTCCCCGCGGCTTTTGCAGCGCGCGCCTTCTGGTTGATCAGCGTCAGCACCCGCGCGAGCTCGCGGCGCGCCTTCCTGTAGCCGGCGCGATTATCGAGCTGGTTGGTACGGAGTTTCAGCCTGAAGCGGAAGAGCTCCTCGCGCGTCTCGCGTTCCTTGACGCGAAGATCGGCCGCCGACATCTCTTTCAGTTCGCTAAGCTCCAAGGCCGCCCTCCTCACGTTCGATAAACATCGTCTTGATCGGCAGCTTGTGCGCCGCGAGGCGCATCGCCTCGGTCGCTGTCGCCTGATCGACGCCTTCCATCTCGAACAGGATCCGTCCCGGCCTCACCACAGCGGTCCATCCCTCGGGCGAGCCCTTGCCCTTGCCCATGCGCGTCTCGGCCGGCTTCTTGGTGAAGGGTTTGTCGGGGAAGACGCGAATCCAGACGCGGCCGCCGCGCTTGATATGGCGCGTGAGCGCGATACGGGCGGCTTCGAGCGCGCGGCTATCGACGCGCGCGGTCTCGATCGCCTTCAGGCCGAAGTCGCCGAACGCCAGCGTAAGCCCGCGCGACTCGGCGCCGCGGACACGGCCCTTCTGGATCTTGCGCCACTTGACTTTCTTAGGTGCGAGCATCGTTCAACCTGGGTCAGCCGGCCTGCGCCTGCGATCCGCTCCGCTTCAAATCCTCTTCACGGCGAGTCAGAATCTCGCCGCGGAAAATCCATACCTTGACGCCGATCACGCCGTAGGTCGTGCGTGCTTCGGCAAATCCGTAAGCCACGTCGGCGCGCAGCGTCTGCAGCGGCACGCGCCCCTCGCGATACCATTCCTGGCGCGCGATTTCTGCGCCACCGAGCCGTCCCGCGACGTGGACCTTGACGCCCTGCGCGCCCATCCGCATCGCGCGCGTGACCGCCTCTTTCATCGCGCGGCGAAACGCGACGCGCCGCTCGAGCTGGAGCGCAATATTCTCGGCCACTAGCTGCGGATCGAGGTCGGGGCGGCGCACCTCGTGGATATTGATAAAGGCTTCCTTGCCCTTCATCAGCTTGGCGACGTCGGCCTTCAACTTGTCGATCTCGGCACCCTTTTTGCCGATCACGATTCCGGGCCGCGCCGTGTGAATATTAATCTTGGCCTTGTTGGCCATGCGCTCGATTTCGATCCGCGAGATTCCGGCGTGGTAGAGCCGCTTCTTGACGAAGTCGCGGAGCTTCAGGTCCTCGTGCAACAGCGAGGTGTAGTCGTGGCTCGAGAACCAGCGCGAATCCCAGTTCTCGATAATGCCGAGCCGAAGCCCACGCGGATGTGTTTTCTGGCCCATGCGTTACCTCAGGATTCCTTTTCGTCGACGATTATCGTGAGATGACTAGTGCGCTTGTGGATCGGTGTCGCATGCATATGCGCGCGCATGATCGAGCGCTTCCAGGTCGGTCCCGTGTCGGCAGTCGCGCGCTTGACGAAAAGCTTGTCCTCGTCAACGTTCTGCTGGTCGCGCGCGTTGGCGATCGCCGAGAGCAGCGTCTTCGATACGAACTTTGCCCCCTTCTTGGGCGTGAACTCGAGAATCGAAAGCGCGTGCTCGACGTGCTTGCCAACCACCAGCTCGCAGACGAGCTTCAGCTTGCGCGGCGAGATCCTGATATGGCGGCTGCGGGCTACGGCTTCCATCGTTACAAATCCTAACGCGCCGCGGGCGCTGCAGGTGCGGCCGGCGCGGCGGGGGCTGCGGGGGCTCCGGGCACCGCGGCGCCTTTCACTTCGCCCTTGCGATCGCCGGCGTGGCCGTGGAAGGTGCGCGTCGGCGAGAACTCGCCGAGCTTGTGCCCGACCATGTTTTCGGTGCAGTACACCGGCACGAACTTGTGTCCGTTATGGACCGCGAACGTGAGCCCGATCATGTCGGGCACAATCATCGAGCGCCGCGACCAGGTGCGGATAATCCGCTTGTCGCCGGCCGAGTTAGCCGCCTCGACCTTCTTCTTGAGGTGCTCGTCGATGAACGGTCCCTTTTTTTGTGATCTCATGGTCTTCTAACGTTTCCCGCGCGGCCGGCGCGTCACGATATACTGGTCCGACGGCTTCTTCTTGCGCGTCTTGTAGCCCTTGGTCGGCATCCCCCACGGCGACTGCGGATGATTCCCCTTGGAACGGCCTTCACCACCACCGTGTGGATGGTCAACGGGGTTCATCGCGATTCCGCGCACGTGCCCGCGCTGCCCGAGCCATCTGGTGCGGCCGGCCTTGCCGATCGAGATGTTCTCGTACTCGATATTTCCGACCTGGCCGATCGTGGCGCGGCATTCGGCGAGCACCATCCGCTGCTCGCCCGACGGCAACTTGAGGAGCGCGAACTTGCCCTCCTTCGCCATCAGCTGCGCCTGGGTACCAGCGCCACGCGCGAGCTGCGCGCCCGCGCCCGGCTTCATTTCGATCGCATGCACAATCGTGCCGACCGGAATATGGCGGAGCTTCAGCGCATTGCCGGGCTTGATATCGGCCTTCTCGCCGGTTTCGATTTTGTCGCCGGCTTTCAGGCCGTTGGGCGCGAGGATGTAACGCTTCTCGCCGTCAGCGAAATGCAGCAGCGCGATATTGGCCGAGCGATTCGGATCGTATTCGACTGCCGCGACCACCGCCGGCACGCCATCCTTGTCGCGCTTGAAATCAATTACGCGAAGGCGCCGCTTGTGGCCGCCGCCGCGATGACGAATCGTCATGCGGCCCAGGTTGTTGCGACCGCCCGAGCGCTTGATTGGCTTCAGCAAGCTCTTCTCGGGCTGCTTGTTGGTGAGGTCCGAGAAGTCGGCGATCTGCATGAAG
>JASHQJ010000547.1 GCA_030037595.1 Candidatus Binataceae bacterium | reverse complement strand
TGAATCACCCTCAACGACGGCCCGTGTCTGAAGTCCGGCAAGGTCGGAGCCCGCATTAGGCTCCGAATAACCCTGGCACCAGATTTCCTCGCCAGTGAGCATCTTCGGGAGGTGGCGCTTCTTTTGTGCCTCAGTGCCCATCAGCCAGATCGTCGGGCCGATGCGATCGAGCGCGAGCTGATTGGCGCCGTAGAGCGGAAGCCCGAGCCGCAGAACTTCATCCTGGTAGATCGATTGCTCGACGAGGCTCGCGCCCGCGCCGCCGTATTCCTTTGGCCAATGGAGCGCGACGTATCCTGCCTTGTTGAGCCGCCGATGATAGTCGAGGAGTTGCGCCCAGCGCTCGTCGTCGCGCACGTCGAGCAGGCTGGCGGTCGAGCCGCCGAGTCCTTCGCCTTGGCGGCCGAATGCCTCCGCGGAATTTTTCTCGAGCCAATCGCGGAGCGTCGCGCGGAAATCTTCCTCTGCGGGTGTGTAGCTGAAGTCCATCGACGCTTACTCCTTCGGCGAGAATGGCTTGGCGCAGTATAACGCCAAGATGCCGCAGCGCGTAAAGTGCGCGCCGAAAGCGGCTGGCATCCCTCGACAGTTGCGTTATGATATCGGCTCAACAGCCGCGTTGTTTTCAAGCGCAGGCGTCAATTCTTCCACATAAGAGGCGAGCAGCAAATCGATGGCGTATCAGCACATTAAAGTTCCCGCCGACGGCGACAAAATCACTCTGGGCGCGGGTCACAAGCTCAACGTTCCCGACCGCCCGATCATTCCGTTTATCGAGGGCGACGGCACCGGCCGCGACATCTGGCGCGCCTCTCAGTACGTATTCGATAACGCGGTCAACAAAATTTACGGCGGCAAGAAGAAAATCGCCTGGATGGAAGTTTACGCGGGCGAGAAATCGTTCAACCAGTTCAACACCTGGCTGCCCGACGAGACGACCGAGGCATTCAAGGAGTTCCTCGTTGGAATTAAGGGGCCGCTGACGACCCCGGTAGGTGGCGGAATCCGTTCGCTCAACGTGGCGCTGCGGCAGATCCTCGATCTTTACGTATGCCTCCGCCCGGTGCGCTACTTCGACGGCGTGCCGAGCCCGGTTAAGCACCCGGAGAAGCTCGACGTTGTTATTTTCCGTGAGAACACCGAGGACATCTACGCCGGCGTCGAATGGCCGGCGGAATCGCCAGAGGCGAAGAAGCTGATTAACTTTCTTCGCAATGAGATGGGCGTGACGAAGATTCGCTTCCCGGAGACTTCAGGCATCGGCATCAAGCCCGTCTCGCGCGAAGGTTCAGAGCGGCTGATTCGCGCCGCGCTCGACTACGCCATCTCGCACAAGCGCAAGAGCGTGACATTCGTCCACAAGGGCAACATCATGAAGTTCACCGAGGGTGCATTCCGCGACTGGGGTTACGCTCTCGTGAAGCGCGAGTATCAGGGTAAAGCGGTAGGATGGGATGATTGCAACGGCAAGCCGCCGGCGGGACAGATTCTCGTCAAGGATGCGATCGCGGACATCACGCTGCAGCAGGTGCTCACGCGGCCCGACGAGTTCGACGTAGTCGCGACGATGAACCTGAACGGCGACTACCTGTCCGACGCGCTCGCGGCGCAGGTCGGCGGAATCGGCATCGCGCCGGGCGCGAATATCAACTATCTGACTGGGCACGCGATCTTCGAAGCGACGCACGGCACCGCGCCGAAGTATGCGGACCAGGACAAGGTCAATCCCGGCTCGGTGATCCTGTCGGGCGTGCTTATGTTCGAACACATGGGATGGCAGGACGTGGCCGACGGAATCATCCGCGGCATGAGCAAGGCGATTGCGAACAAGACTGTCACCTACGATTTCGAGCGCCTGATGAGCGGCGCGAAGTTGCTTAAGTGCTCGGAGTTCGGCAAGGCCATCGTCGATAACATGTAGTCAAGGTCGTTTTTAATCGTTCGGCCCAGGGCCTCCGCATTGGAGGCCCTTTTCCTTTTCGGCTTGCCGATCGGCGAAGGCCCGGACCGTTGGCCCATTAGGTGCGATGCTCTAGAGTCGCGATGGGATGGCAGCCATGACGCCGACGGTCGCGCTCGACCACGTGACGAAAACGTTCGACGGGATCGTTGCGGTTGACGGCCTGTCGTTCGCGATCTCGGCGGGCCAAATCTTCGGCCTGCTCGGCCCGAACGGCGCGGGCAAAACCAGCACGATTCGAATGATGATCGGCATCACGATTCCCGATGCCGGTTCGCTTCGCCTCTTTGGCGAGTCGCTCAACCGCAAGCTGCTCGAGCGCGTCGGCTATCTGCCCGAAGAGCGCGGGCTCTACCGCAGGATGAGCGTGATCGACAACCTGGTATTTCTCGGCGAGTTGAAGGGCCGCTCGCGCGCCGATACGGTCGCCGCGAGCGGGAGCCTGGCGTCAAGACTCGATATCGGCGACTGGCTCACGCGCAAGGTCGAAGAGCTGTCAAAGGGGATGCAGCAGAAGGTCCAGTTTATCGCGGCGCTACTCGGCGACCCCGAGTTCGTAATTATGGACGAGCCGTTCTCCGGGCTCGATCCGATCGCGACCAACGAGTTGAAGGATATCCTGGTCGAGCTCAAGCGCGCGGGCCGCACAATTCTCTTTTCGACGCACCGGATGGACCAGGTCGAGAAACTCTGCGACTCGATCTGTCTCATCAACCACGGCCGCGCGGTACTGAGTGGCGATCTGGGAGACATCAAGGCGCGCGCCGGTAAGCATTTCGTTCAGATCGAATGCGAAGGCGGAGCGGAATTTCTGAGGGATAGCGCGCTCGTCGATTCTTTTCGCAGCTTCGGTTCCTATGCCGAGGTCAGTCTGCGCAACGGCGCCGATAGCCAGGAAATCCTGAAGGAAGCGCTCGCGCACGGGCGCATCAGGCGCTTCGAGGTGATGCAGCCCTCATTGGAGCAGATCTTTATCGACATCGTGGGCAAAGCATCGTGACGGCGCCGCGCGCACGCGTCATCTGGATCGTCGCCAAGCGCGAATATCTTGAGCGCGTGCGGACGCGCGCCTTTGTGATCATGACGGTCTTGACGCCGGCGATAATGGTCACACTGGTGATGGCGCCGGTGATTGTCGGGGGGCGGGCTCATCGCGCGGCGCTGGTACCTACTGCTCTGGTCAGCGCGGCGCTTGTGGCCAGCATGATGGTGCTCGTGCTGTTCATGTCGGTCCTGTCGTGGGGGGTGATGGTGATGCGCGGTGTCCTCGAGGAGAAGAGCTCGCGCGTCACGGAGCTGCTGCTCTGCTCGGCGAGCGCTGACGAGTTGATGACGGGCAAGATCGCGGGAATCGGCGCCGCGGGCTTGACGCAAGTGGCGGTCTGGATCGCCTTCGCCGCGCTCGGGATCGCGGCGAGCCCCGGCGTACGAATCGTGTTCGGCGCGGTTCACTCAAGCGCCGCGGCGCTCGCGGCATTCGTGATCTTCTATGTCCTCGGCTATGCGCTTTACAGCGCGATCTTCGCTGCCATGGGCGCGGCCTTCAACACCGTTGACGAGGCGCAGCAGTACACCTTCATCGCGTTGTTGCCACTGGTCGCGGCGACCGTGCTCATCACTCCTGTCCTGACGGCGCCGCATTCGACGCTCGCGATTGTTACCTCGATGATTCCGTTCGTGTCACCCGTCCTGATGTTCGCGCGGATCGCGATGGTGAGCGTACCGGCGTGGCAAGTGCTCCTATGCGTGATGCTGCTCGCGATCACAGTTGCCGCCGCGATCGAACTATGCGCGCGCATCTACCGCGTCGGGATTCTCATGTACGGCAAGCGGCCGACCGCGCGCGAAATGATGCGTTGGCTCAGCTACTCGTGAAGCTTCATCGGAGCCAACGCGCGCGATCGCGGGCTTGGAAGAAATGGTTTGAAGCGGTTTCACGCCGGTGAGCCGCGAAACTTGAACATCTGCTTCACAACCCATCCGAACGTTGCTATGTAACGACACGCCATCGACGCCGCGTGTGATCTTCGCCGGGACGTCACTTAAGTATTGCTCATTAGTAGTGCCTGTCGTATAAGATAATCTTTTAGGAAAAGAATTTTCCAGGGAGGCCCTTTCAAGCGTGGCTCGCAAGAAAATCGCATTTATCGGCGCGGGGAATGTCGGCGCGACCTGCGCCCATCTGTGCTTCCTACGGCAGCTCGGCGACCTCGTGCTCTACGACATTATCGACGGCCTCCCGCAGGGCAAGGCGCTCGACATGCTCGAGTCGGCGCCGGTGCTCGGTGTCGACGTCACCGTTATCGGCAGCACCGATATCAAGGATATCGCGGGCGCCGATTGCTGCGTCGTTACGTCAGGCTCGCCACGGAAGCCCGGGATGAGCCGCGACGATCTGCTCAAGATCAACGCCAAGGTGATGAACGACGTCGGCAGTGCGATCAAACAGCACGCGCCGAACTCATTCATCATCGCCGTGACGAATCCGCTCGACGCGATGGTCACGCAACTGAAGCGCGTGACTGGATTCGCGAAGCACCGAATCGTAGGACAGGCGGGCGTGCTCGATTCCGCGCGCTTTCGCACCTTCCTCGCCTCCGAGGTCGGCGCGTCGGTGACCAGCGTCTCTGCGATGGTCCTCGGCGGTCACGGCGACGACATGGTTCCGATCCGGAGCCAGACGACGATCGGCAGCGTGCCGGTGGAAAAGCTGATCGCCGGAAAGCGCCTCGAGGAGATCGAGCAGCGCACACGCGTCGGCGGCGGCGAGATCGTCAATCTGATGAAGACGTCCTCGTACTACGCTGCAGGTACCGCTGTTTATCAGATGGTCGAGGCTTACATGCTCGATCGCAAGCAGGTGCTGCCCTGCGCGGCTTACCTCGAGGGTGAGTACGGGCACGAGGGACTGTTTGCAGGAGTGCCGGTTGTGATTGGCGCGGGCGGCGTCGAGAAGGTTTTGCAGATCGATCTGACCGCCACCGAGAAGAAAGCATTCGACAGCTCGGTCGCGCACGTGCGCGAGCTGATCGACGCGATGGACAAGGTTATAGCCGCAGGCAACTAGCGCCGCGGCAGACGGGAAGAACTATGGCTGAAGAAGCTGCTAGCGCGACTCCGGCCGTGAGCGCCGGCATGACGGCCGATGAACGGCACTGGCTGCTCCGACGGCTGCATTCGCTATCGGGCATCGTTCCGATCGGCGGCTTTCTCTTTTTTCATCTGTTCGAGAATGCCTACGTGCTGCACGGCGGCGAGGCGTGGTGGAAGGAAACCGAGTTCACGCGCACGCTGCCTTTCCAGGTCGCGATCGAAACGCTCGTCCTCTGGGTTCCGATTCTCTTCCACGCGATCTACGGCCTCGTGATTACGGCGACTGCGGCACCGAACGTCGGCGCATATGCCTACTCGAGAAATACCGGCTACACCCTGCAGCGCATCACCGGCATTCTCGCGTTCCTGTTTATCGGTTTTCACTTTTTCTCCACCCGCGGCTGGTACTACGCGACGGGTGTCGAATCGACCTACGCTCGCATGCACAGCTTCATGATCGACCCGCTGTACCTGAGCATCTATCTCATCGGAACGCTGGCGTGCGTGTATCACCTGACGAACGGTATCTTCACTTTCACAATCACGTGGGGACTCGCGATTGGACCGAAGGCGCAGCGGCTCGTCAATCGCGCTTGCGTCGCATTGTTCGTCGTTCTGGCTGTCGTGAGCGGGGCGATCCTCGTCGCCTTCCGCACGCCGGTTTAGGAGAAGCATCATGCCTGGGCATCACATCATAATCGGCGGCGGACTGGCCGGGCTCACGACCGCGATGAAGCTCGCGGAAGAAGGCGAACACGTTGACCTGTTCTCGATAGTTCCCGTGAAGCGCTCCCACAGCGTTTGCGCGCAGGGCGGAATCAACGGTGCAGTCAACACCAAGGGCGAGGGTGACTCGCCGATGATTCACTTCGACGACACGATCTACGGCGGTGATTTTCTCGCGCATCAGCCGCCTGTACTCGGGATGTGCGAGGCGGCACCAAGTATCATCTATCTGTTCGACCGCATGGGCGTGATGTTCAATCGCACGCCCGAAGGACTCCTCGATTTCCGCCGCTTCGGCGGCACCAAGCACCATCGCACCGCGTTCGCGGGCGCGACCACTGGACAGCAGCTTCTTTACGCGCTCGATGAGCAAGTTCGCCGCTACGAGGCTGCCGGCCTCGTCCGCAAGTTCGAAGGCTGGGAGATGCTCGGAGTCGCACCGGACGAGGGGGGAGCTTGCCGCGGCGTCGTCGCGATCGATACGCGATCGCTCGAATTGCGCACGTTCCCCGGCGACACGGTGATGATCGCGACGGGCGGTCCGGGCCTCATCTTCGGCCGCTCGACGCAATCTCTGGTTAACACCGGTTCGGCGGTGAGCTCCTGCTACCAGCAGGGCGCGACCTACGCCAACGGTGAGTTTATCCAGGTGCATCCGACGGCAGTGCCGGGCGAGGACAAGAACCGCCTCATCTCGGAATCGATTCGCGGCGAGGGCGGCCGCGTCTGGACCTACAAGGAGGGCAAGCCCTGGTACTTCCTCGAGGAGATGTACCCGGCGTACGGCAACCTCGTGCCGCGCGACATTGCGACGCGCGCGATTCACAAAGTCGTGTTCGAGATGAAGCTAGGCGTCGATGGCCAGCCGCTCGTGTACCTCGACGTGAGCCATCTCGACCCTGTTCTGCTGCGCCAGCGCGTCGAGGGCGTGCTCGAGATCTACGAGAAATTCGCCGGTCAGGATCCGACCAAGGTGCCGATGAAGATCTTCCCCGCGATGCACTACTCGATGGGCGGGCTCTGGGTCGATTACAACCAGCAGACCAACATCCCAGGCCTCTTCGCCGCCGGCGAGTGCGAGTTCCAGTATCACGGCGCAAACCGGCTCGGCGCGAACTCGCTGCTCTCATGCGTCTATGGCGGCGACATCGGCGCCAAGGCGATGATGGCGTTCGCCAAGTCGCACAAGAGCGACGGCTCCACGCGCGTCCACGATCTCGAGGTTACGCGCCATCGCGAGGAGTTCGACAAGATCTTCAAGATGGATGGCAAGGAAAACGCGTTCGCGCTGTGGCGCGAGCTCGGCGAGATGATGACTGAGAATGTCACCGTCGTCCGTCACAACGACAAGCTGAAGGCGACCGACAACAAGCTGCTCGAGTTCAAGGAGCGCTGGGGCAAGATTGGCCTCAACGACAAGGGCAAGTGGGCCAACCAGGAAGTGCTGTTCGTGCGGCACTTGTGGAATATGCTCGAGCTCGCGCGGCCGATTACGATCGGTGCGCTGAACCGCAACGAATCGCGCGGCGCGCATTACAAACCCGAGTTCCCCGAGCGCGACGACGAGAACTTCATGAAAACCACGCTCGCGACCTGGTCCTCCGACGGCCCGCACTTCGGATGGGAGCCGGTCGACGTGAGCCTGATCAAACCGCGTGCGCGCCGCTACGACGTTGACAAGTCGGCCACCGCCGCCAAACCGGCCGAGAAAGCAGCTTAGGAGTCGCCCGTGGCTGAACGCACGACAATCCTCAGGATCAAGCGCCAGGAAAATCCGCAATCGGCGTTCTACTGGGAAGAATTTGAAATCACCTACAAGCCCAACCACAACATCATCTCGATGCTGATGGAGATCCGGCGCAACCCCGTTACGCGCCAGGGCCAGCGCACCACGCCGGTGGTATTCGACGCCAACTGCCTCGAAGAGGTGTGCGGCTCGTGCACGATGGTGATCAACGGGCGCGTCCGGCAGGCTTGTTCGCAGCTCGCCGAGGGTCTGCACGGTACAGTGACCGTTGAACCGATGACGAAGTTTCCCGTCGTGCGCGACCTCTGGGTCGATCGCTCGAAGATGTTCGATTACTTGAAGAAGGCGCACTCCTGGATTCCGATCGATGGCACCTATGACCTCGGTCCCGGTCCACGCGTGAATCCCGACGAGCAGCAGTTCGCCTATCTCTTCTCGCGCTGCATGACTTGCGGATGCTGTCTCGAAGCGTGCCCTCAGGTGAACGACCACTCGAAGTTCATGGGCGCCGCGATTATTGGCCAGGTTTTTCTGATGGGCCAGCACCCCACTGGCGCGATGCATCAGGACGAACGGCTTCAGGCGCTGATGGGCGAGGGTGGTATCGCGGATTGCGGCAACGCGCAGAACTGTGTCGAGGTCTGTCCCAAGTCGATTCCGCTGACCACCGCGATCGGCGCCGTTGGCCGTCAGGTATCGCGCAAGTGGCTCCGCGATCTGTTTGCGAGGTGAAAGCGCGCGAGCGAATCGAATCCTTTAACTATCAGTGACTCGCGAGTTGGTAGATGAATATCCACGAATTCCAGGCAAAACAGATTCTCGGCCGCTTCGGCGCGCCGGTTCCGAAGGGGCAACCTGCCTCGACTCCTGAGGAAGCCGCGGCGGCGTTCAAGGCGCTCGGTCAGCCGAAGGCCGTCGTCAAGGCGCAGATTCATGCCGGCGGACGCGGCAAGGCCGGCGGTGTGAAGTTGCTCTCGAGCGCCGATGAAGCGCGAGAGTTCGCGGCGAAGCTCCTCGGCAAGCCGCTCGTCACGCATCAGACGGGGCCCGAGGGCCGCGTCGTGCGCCGCGTTTACATCGAAGAAGCGAGCCAGGTCGCACGCGAGCTTTACCTCGGCCTGCTGGTGGACCGAAACTCTGGTTCGGTCTCGGTGATCGCGAGCACCGAGGGCGGCATGGATATCGAGGAAGTGGCGGCCAAGACTCCGGAGCGAATCACTACCGAGGCGATCAATCCTCTGCTCGGGCTTTCCGGCTTCGTCGCGCGCAAGATCGCATTCTCGCTCGGCGTCAAGGATAAGGAAGTCAATCAGTTCGTCACGCTGCTCACCGCGCTCCATCGTGCGTTCTGGGAAACCGATGCATCGCTGATCGAGATCAATCCCCTGGTAGTTACCGCCGATGGCCGCGTTATCTGCCTCGACGCGAAGATGTCGTTCGATGACAACGGCCTGTTCCGCCATCCCGATATCCGCGAGCTGCGCGACCCGAACGAGGAAGATCCGGCCGAGACCGAAGCGGCGAAGTTCGAGCTGAGCTACGTACATCTCGACGGCAATATCGGATGTATGGTCAACGGCGCGGGCCTCGCGATGGCCACAATGGACATCGTGAAGTACTACGGTGCGGAGCCGGCCAACTTTCTCGATGTCGGCGGCGGCGCGAATACCGAAAAGGTCGCGGCGGCGTTTCGAATCCTGCTGTCGGACAAGCGCGTCAAGGCCGTGCTGATCAATATCTTCGGCGGCATTATGCGATGCGACGTGCTGGCGCAGGGTGTGGTCGAAGCGGCCCAGCAGGTGAGCTTGAGTCTGCCGCTGGTGGTCAGGATGGAAGGCACCAACGTTGACCAGGGGAAGAAAATCCTCGCGGATTCAGGAATCAAGGTGATCGCCGCGGCCGACCTGGCAGACGCAGCGCGCCGCGTGACTGAGGCGATCGGAGCCAGGAAAGCGCCATGAGTATTCTCGTCAACAAAAATTCGCGCGTCCTCACGCAGGGCATCACCGGTGCCACCGGACAACTGCATACTCGAGCCTGTAAGGAATACGGCACGCAGATGGTCGCGGGAGTAGTGCCGGGCAAAGGCGGCACCAGCTTCGAGGGCATTCCCATTTTCAACACCGTCGAGCAGGCGCGCCGCGAGACGGGAGCCAACGTCGCGGTTAGCTACGTGCCGCCGGCCTTCGCGGCCGACGGAATCCTGGAGTCCGCGGCGGCTGGAATCGAGCTCGTCATCTGCATCACCGAGGGCATCCCGGTGCTCGACATGGTGAAAGTGAAGCACTACCTCGGCGAGACCAAGACGCGGCTTATCGGTCCGAACTGCCCCGGAATCATCACCCCCGGCGAGTGCAAGATCGGAATCATGCCGGGTTACATCCACAAGCCGGGCGAGATCGGCGTCATCTCGCGCTCCGGCACGCTCACCTACGAAGCGGTTTTTCAGCTCACGCAACTAGGAATCGGGCAATCGACCTGCATCGGAATCGGCGGCGATCCGATTATCGGAACCTCTCATACCGACGCGCTGAAATTGTTTAACGAAGACCCGAAGACCCGCGCCATTATCATGATCGGCGAAATCGGCGGCACAGCGGAAGAGGAAGCGGCGGCGTATATCAAGCAGAACGTTAAGAAACCCGTCGTCGCATTTATCGCGGGGCAGACTGCTCCGAAGGGCCGACGCATGGGTCACGCCGGCGCGATCATCTCGGGTGGACGCGGCACGGCGGCGGACAAGATCGCGGCGCTCAAGGCCGCGGGAATCACCGTCGCGATGAGCCCAGCCGAGCTCGGCACCACGATGAAATCCGTGCTGGAGGGCAAGGCCTGATGGAGCGCACACTCGCGATCATCAAGCCCGACGCGGTGCGTCGCGGCCTCTCCGGCGACATCATCAAGCGCATCGAGGCGAGCGGCCTCCAGATCGTTGGGTTGCGCAAGCTCCAGTTGTCGCGCGCCGACGCGGGCGCATTCTACGAGGTGCACAAAGCGCGCCCGTTCTTCGAATCGCTCTGCAAGTACATGACTTCGGGCCCGGTGATCATTGCGGTGCTGCAAGGCGAGAACGCGATCGCGCGATGGCGGCAGCTGATGGGTGCGACCGATCCGAAAAAGGCCGATGCGGGCACGATCCGCAAGGACTTTGGAATCGACGTTGAGCAGAACGCAACGCACGGCTCGGATGCGCCCGAGACCGCCGCAGTCGAGATCGGGTTCTTCTTCGCGCAGCGGGAAATTCTGAGTTAGGCGTCGCTCCCCATTTGATAAGCTCGCCCGCTTTGCTGCGGGAGAGGTCGGGCGGCGCGGCGCGTGCGATCTTTTTTGTGCACGCGCCGTGACGCGAGGGTGAGGGTGTAGCGGTGGTATCGTGGCAAGCTTCGGCCGCAGACAGCCTCACCAGCCCTGCGATTCACAAAATGTGAAGCGCAGGTTTGCCTCTCCCGCTGTGCGGCTTCCGCCTGTGGCGTCAGCTGTGGGCGAGGCGATTGCGAAGGCGCCGCGAACCTCCGCGGACACGACGAGCCTGGCTCAGTGGCATACAGGCCGGACAGGACACCCGAGCATCGCGGGCGCGTATCCGTTACAATATTTTGGTGGTGAATGTTTCACCGGCAGCAGAGACGAGCGAAACGCTACGCGAGCTGCGGGATTGCGATCTCGACGACCTCGCGCAGATCGTCGCCGATGCTGGCGAGCGGCCGTATCGTGTCCGGCAAATTGCCGGATGGCTCTACGAGTCGCGTGTCGAGTCGATCGATGTGATGAGCAACCTCCCCGCCGCGCTTCGCGAATACCTAAAGAATCGCTTTAAGATTGGCGGCGCCGAGGTCTCGCACGTCGCGCGCTCCGCCGACGGTACCCGCAAGCTTCTGCTCCGCCTCGAGGACGGCGAGGGAATCGAAACCGTCGTGATCCCGACTGAAAAGCGCGTCACACTCTGTATCTCGAGCCAGGCCGGATGCGCGATGGCGTGCGAGTTTTGCGCGACGGCGCGGATGGGACTTCATCGCAATCTCACCACGGGCGAAATCCTCGCGCAGATTTTTGCCGCATTGCGCGAGCTGAGTCCCGGCGAGGAGCTGACCAACTACGTTTTCATGGGGATGGGCGAGCCACTCGGCAACTATCCGCGCCTGCTGAAGACGCTGCGAATCATGACGGCGGAGTGGGGGATGGCGATCTCGCCGCGGCGAATCACGGTCTCAACCGTCGGCCTTGTTCCGATGATGGAGCGGCTGGCGGCAGATATCCCGGTCAATATCGCCGTATCATTGCATGCAACGACCAATACGCTGCGCGACCGTCTGGCGCCGATCAACAAGCGCTATCCACTCGAGCAGCTGATTGATTCGTGTCGGCGTCTGCCGATTA
>JASHQJ010000546.1 GCA_030037595.1 Candidatus Binataceae bacterium | reverse complement strand
CGAGTTGAAGACTGCACTCACACAAAAGGCCGAGGGGATTCCGCTGTTTATCGAAGAGATTGCCAAGACCCTGCTCGACCTTGGCTTCGTCAGCCGCGAGAACGGCCACTACCGGGTGACCAAGAGGCTGGACGAGGTGAACGTGCCCGACACCATTCAGGGCATCATTATGGCGCGCCTCGACCGACTCGGCGGTGACGGCAAGCGGGCCGTGCAGCTCGCGTCGGTTATCGGCCGCCAGTTCGCTGCGCGAGTCCTGGAGCGAGTGGCGGGGGTCAGCGGCCAACTCGAAGGGCTGTTGCAAGAGCTCAAGACGCTCGAGATCGTTTACGAGCAAGGTTTGCTGCCGGAACCCGCATACATCTTCAAACACGCGGTCATCCAGGACGTCGCCTACAACAGCCTTTTGGTCCAGGAGCGCAAGCAACTCCATTGCAGCGTCGGCCACGCCATCGAGGAGCTTTACTCAGATCGGCTGGCGAAGCACTACGGAGAACTGGCTTATCATTTTGTGCGCGGCGAGGATTGGGCCAAAGCGATGGAGTACAGCGCCCTGGCGGCACGCTCGGCGGCCGAATCTTATTCGAACGTAGAAGCCGAACGGCATTACCGAGAGGCCTTGGTCGCAGCATCGAAGTTCGAACCAACCGACCGCGGCGCCCTGGCCAGCCTGTATATGGCACGGGCGGCGGTCCTGAACATTGTCGGAAGATACGCTGAGGCGATTTCCGACTACGAGCGCGCGCTAGAGATCGCGCGTTCGGCTGGCGACCGCGCGCGTGAGGTCCAAATCCTGCTCGGAATAGGTGCGGTACATTTCGCGGCACATGAGCAGGGCCCCATGCTTGAACGCAACGAACAGGCTCTCGTGCTAGCGCGGGAAATTGGATCCAAACCCTTCGAGGCTATTCTTGAAGTTATGCGCGCTACCAGTCGACTCATCTCCGGACCCACTTTGGAGACGGTCCCGGAATTCGAGCGAGTGGTCGAGTTGGCGGAGGCCTCAGGAATCCCGAATGTTTCAGCTCTTGCCCATCACGGTCTGGGCAACGCGCTTCAGTGGCAGGGTGACTTCGACCGAGGCCTAGTAGAACTGAAGCGGTCTAAGGAGTTGGCGGAAAAGATCCACGTAGGTTTTCTTAAGGCCACCAGCACCTTTTTTACGGGCTGGGCCCATCAATCCATGGGTGACTACGAAGAGGCATTGCGATGGTTCGGCGAGGGCGCACAGTACGCCGAGGGCTCGGGCGACAGAGTTATGATGGCGATAGCGCCGAACTTGCCTGGAGGAGTACACCTCGAACTGTTCGACCTTGACGAAGCGCTCAGGATCAACGTCGAGGGTTATGAGAAAGCTTGCCAGTTCTCGCCTTGGACTGAACCGCGCGGCCATTCCCTCACCAAAGCAGGGCTCGCCTACCTCGAGCGGGGCGACTTTGCGCTGGCCGAGAAGTTCTTCCTCCGCGCGGCGGAGCTGCTTCAAGACCGGGACGAGTTCTTCCGCTGGCGCTGGCAAATCGCGCTACTTCGCGGGCGCGGCGAGCTGGCCCTGGCTCGCGGCCGGCACGAGGAGGCATGGAAGTTCGCAACCGAGTCACTCGACCTCGCGAGCAAAACCATTTCCCGCAAGCACATTGCCCGCGCCCAGTGGCTGCAAGGTGAAATACTTGCTGCATCTGGACGGCTCGACAAAGCGGCGGCGACCCTGGATGCTTCGGCCAGGCTCGCCGAAAAGATTCGCACTCCACGGGAGATATGGATGGCGCGGGCCGCTCTCGGCCGAGTTCTAAGCAAGCAGGGCAAAGACACCGATGCGGAGCAGAGCTTCATCAAAGCAGTGGGCGCAATCCAGAGGGTAGCCTCGAAGCTTTCGACGCCGCGCCTCCGCAAGAGTTTCCTCAGTGCGGAACCGGTCCGCGACATCTACAAGGCAGTTGGCCAATCGGTTCCCGACACCAATTGAGGGACGGCGGAAATTACTAGCGGAGGCGTTGGGCTCGAATTTGAGGCTGAAAACTCCCCGAAAGCTGAGCGCCAGCTCCTGTCCTCGATTGCCAGGCGACGGTTGCAGGGCCCTCTAGACTCGTTTGACGCGAAGCCAGAATGCATGCCTGATTACTAGTTGACGGGTAGCTCTCCACGATGAGCCGCGTCCGAAGCGCGACTGGCGCTGCAGGAGTCCTGCGATGGTGAACGATTTCGATTTGACCAATCTCGATTTCTTCGTCTCCGGCGATCCCCATTCTCTCTGGCAAGAACTTCGCGCAACTGACCCAGTTCATTGGACCGAGCGGCGCAACAAAACCGGCTTCTGGTCGATAACCAAGCACGCCGATGCGCAGCGGGTGTATCGCGATCCGACAACCTTCAGCTCCGAGGGAGGCATCGCGCTCGGGTCGAACGACATGTCCGACCCGAATCAGCCGCAGATGCAGTTCGGCTTCGGCAAGATGATGATCCTCACCGATCCGCCGCGTCACGGCCGGATGCGCCAGATGCTCAATCGCCGGTTTACGCCGCGCGCCCTCGCGCCGCGCGAGCCACACATCCGTGCGATCACAAACCAAATCATCGACGCGGTTGCAAAGGACGGGCATTGCGACCTGGTCGTGGATATCGCGGCGAAGCTGCCGACCGCGGTTATCTGCGAGATGCTGGGTGTGCCGCGCGAGGATTGGGACCTGATGTTCGCGCTCGGCAACATGACCTTGGGCAGCGAAGATCCCGAGTACCAGGTTGAGTCAGCGCAAAAGACCCGCGCGAAGGCGCAAATCGAGATTTTCAACTACTTCATGAAACTGATCGGCGAGCGGCGGAGCAATCCGCAAACCGATCTTGTGAGCGCGCTGGTGCAGGGCGAGATCGAAGGCGACCGCCTCACCGATATCGAGGTCTTGTTCAACTGCTTCCTGCTGATTCTCGGCGGGCAGGAGACGACTCGCAACGCACTGACCGGCGGGATGAACGAGCTTATGCGCCGGCCGGCCGAACGTGAGCGGCTTATGAGTGATCGTTCGCTGATGACGCGGGCGATCGAGGAGATCCTCCGCTGGACGTCGCCGATCACGCACATCATGCGCACAGCCAGGCGCGACGTCGAAATCCGCGACCGGAATATCCGTGAAGGTGACCGCGTCGTGCTGTGGAATCCTTCAGCGAATCGCGATGAGGCGGTCTTCGCCGATCCCTATCGGTTTGATATCACCCGCCAGCCGAACGACCACATCGCATTTGGATATGGTGAACACTTCTGCATCGGGGCGAACCTCGCTCGACTCGAGATGCGTGTGATGATCGACGAGCTGCTGCGACGCATGCCCGACATGGCGCCAGCGGGCCCTGTCGAGCGATTGCGCTCGAACCTGCTGGCCGGGATCAAGCATCTGCCGATCACGTTCACTGCCGCCAAGGCCGCCGCTTGATTGAACGGAGCGTCGGCCTTCCTCACGAGCTTGATGCTAAAACGGCGACGCGAACCTTGCGAATCGCCGCGAGCCATACCGCGAGGGACGCGATGCTCGCGAGGCCCAGGTCGCCGAGCCATTCCAGGCCGGGCAGAAGGGGCAAGGCGGTCGCGATGCCGAATGCGACGAGCAGGGCGCATCTGCCAATCGACGGATAAACTCCGCCGGGGCTCTCGTCGAGCATCAGGCCCATGACGAGCGAAATCGCCAGCACGAAGTAGTGATTGTGGGAGACCGGACTTGCCAGGATCATCACGATGATCAACGCGGCCGGCACCAATTCCTCGACGACGCTCGATTTCCCGCGGCGCCATCCCGCCGCGAGCAGCGTGAGCAAGGTGAAGATCGCGCCCACCGCGTAGTGAACAGTGCGCAGATAAGGCTCGGTCGCATCGGAGCGGCTCCCGCGCGGCACGTGGATCGTTT
>JASHQJ010000545.1 GCA_030037595.1 Candidatus Binataceae bacterium | reverse complement strand
GATCTTGACGAGCATGATGAATTGCCATGAGTGGCCGGCGCGTCGGGTCATGTATATCCCGCGCATTTGTTCGAGCACCGAATTGTCGGCCTTACGGCGGGTTATGTCGGTGATGATCATTCCGAGATCGTCGGCAAGAGCCCAGGCCTTGACGCGATCGACTTCCGAACGCACCCATCCGCGCTGCTTGAGCGCCTTCATGTAGTCGGTCCAGAAGCGCGCGTCGTTGGTGACGGATATTAGCCCGCCATCGCTGCTGACCATTTGGAAAATCGGCGCGTAGTAGACGAAGAAGCCATCGTCTTCGCGGTTGAAGACCTCGGCATAGTGGCTATAGAAACTCTCCAGCTCACGCGCCATTTCGTCGGATGTGGTCATAATGGGGACCTTTGATTTGTGCCTTGTTTTTCACAGACGCGGGATGCTTCAAACGTATAGCGATTGCAAACGGCAATACACTAGCTGATCAGCCAAGCGAGGAGCGCGTGAACGAAGACGCGCCACTCCAAACAAAACGCGAGGAACCGGCTGCGAACCGGCCCCTCTCGGATGGCTAATCTAGTCTGCTTACTATGGTGTGATTGTTGCGGTCCAGGTGCTGGTATCTTGACCAAACCCCCTGTGCTATTCGGGGAAGACCCGTAAGGCAAATAATAGGGGGCAAACGCAGGATAATTTCCTTGATAGAGGGTACTTCTATAACCATCGATTGCTTTTGAGTGACGGTGCCTGTCGCTCCCGTAAAGATCCCGCTACCGCCAAGGATCGTGAACTCGTTGCTTACGCTAAAAGAACCGCTAGTGTTGCTGGCGCAGATGCTGCCATTGGTGGAATAACCCCAGATCTGGTCGTTATTGAAGTTGTAGGTGTTCACAAATTCAGCAAACTCCAGCTCAAATATTTCGCCCGCGGTCCCATCTGGCGCCGTACATGCTGGTCCGGTTATTGGTTGTCCGTTGCTTGCAGCTCATCGATTCTCGTTGCGCCGCCATCCACCTGCCCCCCATCGATGCTTCATTTCCACGTCGGATACTTCAGCCGCTCCTCGTCCGGAGCATCGAACTCCTTGCCGAGCTTCGTCTGCCGATTGCGCATGTCGTCTTCCCTGGTCTCAAGCATCTGCGCCAGGGACGGCAGCATTTCGTGGATGCGGCACTTGCAGCCTGGATCGACGCACGGCCGCCGTATGAGCTCCTGAACCGCCCTGGTCACAATATCCCGCGTGATTACCGCCCGCTGACGCCGCGTCGAATGTTCCGGAAAATCGAGAGATGAGGCGTGGTCGGGAACCGGGGCGCTCACCGATTCACGTTGCGCCGCCATCCGCCTGCTGCCCCCCATAGCCGCAGCCAGGATATTCCTCATTCATCGCGTGGACCTGTTGCAGTGATGGATGTTCCGGAAAATCAGAAGCTCGAACGTGGCCGGTTACCCCGCCCTCGCCGAGCAGACGCTGGATTTTGTAGCGCCCCCGCGAACGTAGCGGGGACCGTGTCAGATGAGTTACCCACCGCTTATCGTCCTGTGTCGCCCTGAGCAGGTGCGGCACGCTCGATCACAGGCGAGCTACATTCCGTCTCTTACTATCTTCCATCGCTTGCACAATTCGGTCCAGGGTCCTTCCAGGGTCCGCGTCCGCCCACTCCTCCGAGTGTGCCGGCATCTTCGACGATTCGCGAAGCTAATAACCTCCCCATGGTGCAGAGCGACCGGTCAGCGCGGACGCCGATTCTCCTAAACCAGCACATTGACTAACATCGCGAGCGTTCCTAGGCGTTCGAGGGGGAGCTATGCGCTGCTCGAACTGCGATACGGACAATCGGAATACTGCGAAGTTCTGCGATAAATGCGGCGCACGACTCTCGCCCAAGTGTTCATCGTGCGGCGCTGAAAATCGCGCGGACGCAAAGTATTGTGACTCCTGCGGGATGGCGATCGGAGGAACCGAGGGTGGGGCCTCCCCGAAGCAGGCGAACGAATCAGCAATTCGAGTAATCGAACCAGCCGCTGAAAATATCGAAGGCGAGCGCAAGACCGTCACCGCGTTGTTCGCCGATATCAAGGGTTCGATGGACCTCATGGAAGATATCGATCCCGAGGAGGCCCGAGACATTGTCGATCCGGCATTGAAACAGATGATCGATGCCGCCCAGCACTACGGAGGCTACATCGTCCAGTCGACTGGTGATGGCATCTTCGCTCTCTTCGGGGCACCCCATGCACACGAGGATCATCCACAGCGAGCGCTCTTCGCGGCCTTGCGACTGCAGGAGCAGCTCAAGCGGTACTCGGACGGGCTACGGGCCAAAGGACAAGTGCCGGTTCAGGCCCGAGTCGGGCTCAACACCGGCGAAGTGGTAGTGCGCTCGCTCAAGACTGGTGAGGGCCACACGGAAACCACGCCGATCGGGCACGCGGTCAGCCTCGCGGCACGAATGCAGAGTCTGGCTCCGGTCGGATCGATCGCAACCACTGATGCAACCCGCAAGCTCGGGGAAGGTTATTTCAGCTTCAAGGCGCTCGGCCCCGCACTAGTGAAAGGGGTGAGCGAGCCGGTCGATGTCTTCGAGGTGACCGGTCTGGGACCGCTGCGCACGCGGCTGCAACGCGCAGCAAGCCGAGGCTACACAAAATTCGTCGGACGCGAGCGGGAAATGGAGGCGCTCACGCATGCCGCGGAGCTTGCTCGGCAAGGACACGGCCAGATCGTGGCGGCGGTGGCAGATCCAGGGGTCGGCAAATCGCGCCTGTTCTACGAGTTCAAGGTGAAGAACCAATCGGGCTGGATGGTGCTGGAGGCAGTCTCGTTCTCCCACGGCAAGGCGACGGCCTACCTGCCGCTGATCGAGCTGCTACGCGGCTACTTCGGGATCGAAGACGACGACGATGTCCGCCAGCGCCGCGAGAAGGTTAATGGCAAGGTTCTGACCCTTGACCGGGCGCTCGAGAACGCGCTGCCGTACCTGTTCGCGCTGCTCGGACTCGCCGAGGGCGACGATCCGCTGGCTGGGATGGACGTACGGATCCGCCGGCAGCGCACACTCGATCACATCAAGCGCATTCTGCTTCGAGAGTCGTTGAACCAGCCACTCATGGTGGTTTTCGAGGACTTGCACTGGATCGACGAGGAGACTCAGGCGTTCCTGAATCTGCTCGCAGACTCAATCGGGACGGCCAGATTGCTGCTTTTGGTGAACTACCGACCCGAGTATTCGCACCACTGGAACAGCAAAACCTATTACACCCAGCTGCGTCTCGATCCATTGGGTAGGGAGTCGGCCAGCGAGATGCTCGATGCGCTGCTTGGCGTCAGCGCGCTCGCGGCCGACGACCCGCTGTCTGCTCTTAAGCGGCTGATTATCGAGAAGACCGAAGGCACCCCACTGTTCATGGAAGAAATCGTGCAGGCGCTCACCGAGGAGGGTGCGCTGGTACGTAACGGCGCGGTCAAGCTCACCCGCCCGCTTGATTCCCTAAAGGTCCCGCCCACAGTGCAGGACATCATCGCCGCCCGCATCGACCGGCTGCCGGCCGCAGAGAAGGTATTGCTGCAGGAACTGGCGGTCATCGGCGTGGAATTCACCCGCGCGCTCGCCGGCGCGGTCGCCAAGAAGCCTGATGAGGAGCTGAATCCTCTGCTCAACGACCTGCAGCTCGCCGAGTTGATCTACGAGCAACCCGCATCCGGCGATATCGGGTACATCTTCAAGCATGCCCTGACCCATGACGTAGCTTCTAAATCGCTACTGATGGAACGCCGTAGGATACTGCACGAGCGCACCGGCCAAGCGATCGAGGCTCTTTACCACGAGCGACTCGAAGATCACTACGCCGAGCTCGCACACCACTATCGTTCGAGCAACAACGCCGCCAAGGCGATCGAGTACCTGCGTTTGGCAGGTGAACAGGCGGTGGGGCGCGGCGCATTCGCTCAAGCCCTGGCGAATGTTGAGCCGGCCCT
>JASHQJ010000544.1 GCA_030037595.1 Candidatus Binataceae bacterium | reverse complement strand
GCTGATTCCACTGGCGCGGCAGGACTTCAAGGTCTCGCTGGTGGCCTACCAGGCGGGGCAGGTCGACTTTCTTACTTTGTCGGCGGCGCTGCAGGCGAGTTACAGCACGCGTGCCAGTTATATCCAGAACGCCAATCTGTTCCTCGCCGGCGTGGTGTCCTTGGAACAGGCGATAGGAGCGCCTTTGCCAAAATGAAGCGAATAATCTTAACCGCGGTTCTTGTCCTGGCGGTCTCGGGGGTAGCCCTTGTACTTGCCGGCCGCCGGAACGCTTCGGTAGGCGCAGCCGCTACTATCCCTCAGATTACCTCCCAAACCCAGACTGAAGTACCTCAGCTTGTCCAAGACAATGGTCAGGAATATCTGGTTCTCAAGCTTGACGATGTACCTGGCCTCACTGTGAGTCCGGTCAGGGAAGTAGCATTGCCAGGTGTACTGGAGACCACCGGTCAGGTCACCTTCGATGACCGTCTGGTCTCGACGATCATCTCGCGTGTCAACGGGAGGCTCGAAGACATTCGCGTGTCACAGTGGGATACGGTCCGCAAAGGTGAAAACATTCTGTCACTGTACAGCCCCGACTTCATGACCGCCGAGGCCGAGTACCTTGAGGCGAAATCCGGCGCTGCTCAGGCTGCATCTACAAATGGAACGGACGATAACTATGGCCTGAGCAAGGAAGTCTCCAATATGTCAGCGGATCTGCAGGCTGCCGCAGTCCGCAAGCTTCTACTGCTTGGTCTTTCGAAAGAGGACATCGCCAACATCAAGGAAGCGACTCCGTCGCGCTGGATGCGCGCGCCAATCAGCGGAATCGTCGTAAACAAGCTCGCTCTTCGGGGCGCGCAGGTCAGTCCGGGTGATCAACTCTTCGCCCTGGCTACTCTGCAGCGCGTATGGATCATGGCCGATATTTATGAAGTGGACTATGCACGCATCCGCATCGGCCAGAATCTCGAGGCGGTCACGGTTTCGTACCCCGACGAGGTCTTCAAAGGTGTGGTTGACCGAATCAGTCCAGCCGTCGATCCCAATGCACACGTGCTCTCGCTCCGCTGCGAGATCCAGAATCCCGACGAGAAGCTGAAGCCACAGATGCTAGCTCGCGTTCGAATCGTGACGAAGCCTGGTGCGGCTCTGGTTGTTCCGCAGAAAGCGCTGGTCTTTGACGGCGATTCGTACAACGCCTTTGTGAAAATTGGTCCTGATCGAATCGAACGCCGCAAGGTCGAGGTCGCGTCCTGGAATGAGCATGGGTACGCACGAATCCTTTCTGGTCTGAAAGCCGGCGAGGAAGTCGTGGTGAACCAGGCGATACAGGTAAATGCACTCTGGCACGCCGCACATGGTCAAAGCTCCTAGGAGTTCGCGCCAATGATCCGAGTTTTGATGGACCTGGCGCTCGGCGAGCGCGTCGTAGTAATCGGCCTCGCGTTCATGCTCGGACTGGCTGGTCTCTATGCATTCCATGAACTGGATATAGAGGCCTATCCCGATCCGGTGCAGCCGCGGGTTGAATTGATTACGCAGCCGGCCGGAATGAGCGCCGAAGAAGTCGAGAAACTGGCCACGATTCCGCTCGAGGTCGGCCTCGCCGGAATGCGCAATCTGCAGACAATTCGCAGCGTATCGCTTTTCGGCCTCTCGGACGTGAAGCTCTACTTTTCCTGGGATAGCGACTACTACTGGGATCGCGTCGAGACCTTAAACAGGCTTTCACTTATCAGTCTGCCTCTTGGAATGTCGGCCGGTATCTCGCCCGACAATCCGATAGGAGAAATCTATCGCTATACGGTCCAAAGCCCCGACCACAACCTGATCCAGGAAAAGGAGATCGAAGACTGGGTTCTTGAAAAACAGCTGAAAACAGTTCCCGGTGTCGAAGACGTTGCGGGCTTCGGCGGATTGACCAAGGAATATCACGTCGAAGTCGATGACGACGCGTTAATCCACTACCAGATGTCCCTGGCCACTCTCACCTCCGCGATCGCCAATGGGAATATCAACGTCGGCGGCAGCTACCTGGATGTGGGCGATCAGGCATTCGACGTACGCGGCATCGGCTTCATCCACACTCTCGACGATATCGGAAACATCACTCTTACGACCAACAACTCGACTCCAATACGCGTACGAGATCTGGCTCGGGTGTCCGTGGGTTTTTCTCCTCGCCTGGGAATCGTCGGCATGAACGAGGATGACGAAGTCGTCGAGGGAATCGTCTTGATGCGCAAGTACGGTGATACCCTTAAGACTCTCGCCGGCGTCGAGCAGAAGGTCAACGAACTCAATACATCGGGTATGTTGCCAGCAGGCTACAAGGTAGTTCCCTACTACGATCGCACCCAGCTGGTCGATACCACTCTTCACACCGTCTTTGAGAATCTGTCGCTGGGAATGTTGCTGGTCTTCCTGGTGCTGCTTTTCTTTCTCGGCAATCTTCGCACCGCGATCATCGCATCGCTCAATATTCCGCTCGCGATGGCTGGCGCGTTTGTGCTGCTCTACCTGACAGGCACGCCGGCTAATCTGCTCTCATTGGGAGCGGTCGACTTCGGCATCATTATCGACTCGACGATTATCGTCATCGAAAACATCTTTCGTCACCTAACGACGGACAAGTACGAGAGCGGTGAAGAATTAAAGTGCATTCGGCGCGCTTCGGTCGAGGTCGGCGGGCCGATGGTCTACTCGACGCTGATCTTCGTGATCGCATTTCTGCCGTTGTTCACGATGAAAGGTGTTGAAGGCGTCATCTTTTCGCCGATGTCGCATACCTATGCCTTCGCGCTGACCACCGCGATCCTTTTGGCGGTCACTCTCACACCAGTGTTGAGCTCCTTTCTACTTAAGAAGGGAGTCAAGGAAACCCGCAACGTCATCTGGTTAGGTTTCCACCGCTTTTATCACCATCTCTTCGTAAGAATCCTGCGCTGGCCGCGGCTTACCCTGGCCGTGATTGTATTGATGCTCGCTGCCGGACTCTCGCTGTTTCCCTATCTCGGCGGAGAATTCCTGCCCAAGCTCGAGGAAGGAAATATCTGGGCGCGTGCGACGATGCCTCTGACTACTTCACTGATCCATGGCAACGAGATTACGCGCGGGGTGCGGCGAGTTTTTCTGTCGTTCCCAGAGGTCACCATGGTGGTTTCGCAACTCGGCCGACCGGACGACGGTACCGATGCCACCGGATTTTTCAATGCTGAGTTCATGGTGGACCTCAAACCCGAAAACCAGTGGCCCAAGGGACTCACGAAGACGACGCTGGTCGGACAGATCGACCGGAAACTTTCGAGCCAGTTCCCAGGTGTCTCATTCGGGTACTCACAAAATATCGAGGACAACGTCGAGGAGGCATTATCCGGCGTCAAGGGATCGAATGCCGTGAAGGTTTACGGTCCCGACCTGGCCGAGGACGAACGAATCGCCAACGCAGTGAGCGAGGTGATGAGCGGGGTCGCGGGTATCGCCGATACAGCAGTGTATCGCTCGATGGGTCAGCCTAACCTGCTCATCACCCCCGATCGCACCGCTTGCTGGCGCTACGGACTGAACGTTGGCGATGTCGCCAATATCGTGCAGGCGGCGATCGGTGGGCAGACAGTCACGCAGGTACTCGAAGGAGAGCGAACGTTCTCGCTCGTCGTTCGATGGTTGCCGAAGTATCGTCAAAGCCTCGACGCGATCCGGCAGATCCGCGTCGCGCTGCCGAGCGGCGGCGGGTACATTCCGCTCGCGCAAGTCGCGGATATCAAGTCTGCCGAAGGTGCTTCATTCATCTATCGTGAAGGACTCCGCCGCTACGTGCCGCTCCGCTTCAGCGTTCGCGGCCGCGATCTGCAGACGGCGATCAACGACGCAAAGGCGACCGTCGCAAAGCAGGTCAAACTGCCACCCGGCATTTATCTCGATTGGGTTGGTGAGTACAACGAACTGCAGGAAGCTAATCGCCGGCTCGCGATCGTGATCCCGCTCGCCTTGCTGTTGATTGTAGGTATCCTTTACGCCGCCACTCTCTCTTTCGTAAATACGTTTATTCTTATGGCCCAGCTTCCGGTCGCCTGCCTCGGCGGCATACTGGGCTTGGTGATTACAGGCACGCCCTTCAGCGTTTCGGCTGCGGTGGGTTTTATCTCGATCTTTGCCATCGCGATCATGGACGGCATCCTGCTCAACTTCTACATCTTTCAGCTCTACGAAGAAGGCTACAAGGTTGTCGATTCGATCGTGATGGGAGCAGATCGGCGGTTCCGCGCGGTCATGATGACGGCGTTGGTCGACGGCCTTGGGCTCCTGCCGGCCGCGCTATCGACCAAAATCGGTGCGCAGGCACAGCGTCCGCTCGCGATTGTCGTGATCGGAGGCGCGATATCGATCGCGTTGTTAACTCGAGTGTTTCAACCAACCCTAGTCTATCTGCTTCACAATCAGCTGGGACTGACCGACACGGGAGACCGCAAGGATGCGCCGCCGCTCGACGAAGAGTAATCGACATGCTGCGGCCAAAGTGACCTGAGAATGTGCGGCTGGTCTTCGCCGAACTTGTTCTCGAAGAGGCTCTTCTGGACGAAGAGTGCCCGCCGGACCGGACCGAGCTCCCGCGCCCTAGATTTTGTCCGCCCCGCGGTCGACGCGCTGTTGCTCTCACGGGCGGCGGCGCGATTCAGTGGACAAGTATGCATCTATCATTGCCTGGACGACCACGGCGAAGGACTCGATGTCGGTGCCATCGTCCCAGGCCTGCTGGAGTATCAATCCGTGAAACATTGCTATCAGAACGCGAGCGGCGGCTTCGGGGTCGATGTCCTTTCCAAGTAGTCCATCCACCTGGGCCTCGCCGATTGCCTGCGATAGCAGCTTGACTGGTTGGTTTATTCCTCGCCTGATCAACCGGAGCACTTTCGGATTGCATAGCGCTTCGGCCCAAAGGTGGATTCCAAGCCGGCGCTCCTTCCGCTCGGCGGAGTTCTCGAGTGATTCGTAAAAGTTCCTGACGAGGAGGCGGAGGTTCTCGGTCCAGTCTCCCTGGGAGAGTGACTGCTGGATGAGTTGCTTCTCGCGATCGTGCCGTTCGTCGGCCAGCGTTTCGATAATCTGGTCCTTGCTCTGAAAGTAGAGATAGATTGCGCCGGCGCTAAGTTTGGATTCCCGAATGATGTCGTCCATGCTCGTGCGCTGGAAGCCGCGGTGTGAAAAGCATTCAATCGCGGCGTCGAGGATTTGTTTTCTCCGGTTATGACGATGCGCTTCGCTTACTTTGGGCAATCCCGACCTCCGAATTTACAACCTCGGCGAGGGCAACGTGATAGAATTCGTATCCTTTCATCTCATCCCTCGAAGCATCCATACAGCGTGCGCCGTACTCTACCGCCCCAAGGTCTTCAACCAGCTCCAATCCACGCGCGTGAAGATACGGCTGAAGCTCTTCCGGATAGAAACCCAATTTCCAGGACTCGCCCGCTTCTTCCAGCAATCGGCTCACATTAGGACTCACCGAGAATTTTCCTGATCCGTCCAACAATCCCCGGTGGATATAGGTGAACACTATTCCGCTTCCAACGGAGCAACTACCGACGAATCGCATAGTCGAGTCAACGGCGAAGGAATCCAGGTAGTGTGTAACGCCCTCCCAGACAAAGAATGTTTTCCGTACTGGGTCAAAGCCGGCCTTCAGGAGCGGCTCTTGAAGAGTCTCACGAAGAAAATCCGTTTCAACCAAGACTACCTGCTGAAGCGGCAGGCCAGGAATACGCGCCAGCAGATCCCGCTTTCGCCGCTGGGTTTCGGCGCGATCGATCTCGAACACCGTGGCCCGTTTCATTTCCTCCATCCGGTAAGCGCGCGAGTCGTACCCGGCGCCCAAGATCGCGACTTGGTCCACTCCTGAGACGAGTGCGGTGCGCAGCACGCTGTCGATGAAGATCGTACGCGCAACGCCCGATGGCCTCGCGCCAGGCCATCGTTGATCGATAAACTTCACGAGCCTGTTTTGAATCATCGGAAATTTTTCGGCCGCACGGATTACGAAACGCATACGCGGCTTCAGAAAGCGCGCCGCGAACGGATCTGCAAAGAGCCGCACGCCTTGCGGACGAGCAGACTCCAATGCACGAAACATAGCCATCAATTGCGCGGTTCGGCTGGCTTGATTGGTTTTCATATCGCTATAAAAAACGAAGGCTCATTCTTTTTAGCAGTCGTGAATTGATGAAGCAACTGAGAGGCGCAAGATGACGGCCCGGGCTGGAGGAGCAATGGCGGTGATCAATCGATCGGCGTCCGGATTGATCCAGGGAAACCTTCTCTCATAACGGGTTTTCGTAAGCCCCAGAACGCTGATCGTCCAAGGTATCCCCTTTCTGCCGGCGTCCAATCGCTCGGATGGCGCGATTCTGTCGGAGAAGGGTGCGGCTAGTCTTCGCCGAACTTGTTCTCGAAGAGTTTTTCGATGGCCGCGACTGCGGCGGCCGCATCGCGGCCACGCGCGGAGATTTTCACCTGCGCTCCTGGCCCGACTCCGAGTGCAACTAATTCGATGGCGCTGCGCGCATCTGCAGTTTCATCACCGAAGGTAATCGTTATCTCGGAGAGGAAGTGAAGCGCGGTACTCGACAGGATCGCTGCGGTCCGGACGTGGATGCCCAGACTGTTAACGACCTCAACAATCGCTTCGGCCTCGTTCACCTAATCACACTAATCCGATAAGCCCAGGCGATAAACATGCCTGGATTGCGGGCAATCGGGCCCTGCGTCGCGGCGGAGCTGTACAAAATACGATAGCCGGATGCTCCGACCGGTGCCGAAGACGTCATGCCGCTTAACATTTCTGTGATGTAACCGCAGACCAAGTGGTAGTGTTTGCCTGATTACTTACTGGGTCCGGTGAAAAGTCGCTGGAGAAGCGCGGGCGAGAAATTTACTACGGAGACGGGCATGCCTGACAATGAGCGATCGATCAAGTCTGAGCCGCTAATCGACTTGTTACGCGAGCTGGCGCTCGACCTTCGTGTCACCTGGAATCGCTACAGTGACAATATCTGGCGTCAAATCGACTCTGAAGTCTGGATGCTGACCCGCAATCCTTGGCTGATGCTGCAGCTTGCGAGCGACAAGCAGCTTGAGAGCATGCGTGCGGACCAGTCGCTTCGCAACTGGGTCGAGGAACAGGTGACTGCGCGGCGCGACGCGCTCAAATCGCGCGGATGGTTTCAGAAGAACTACCCAACCTCCAGCTTGAAACAGGTCGCGTATTTCAGCATGGAGTTCGGCCTGAGCGAGGCGCTGCCGATTTATTCCGGAGGCCTCGGCAACGTGGCAGGCGATCAGCTCAAGGCGGGCAGCGATCTCGGCGTTCCAATCATAGGCGTCGGATTGCTGTACCAGCAGGGCTACTTCCGGCAGGCGATCGATCAGAACGGCTACCAGCGCGATCTCTTCCCCTACAATCCGCCCACATGGCTGCCGATTACTGCGGTACGCGACGCCGACGGGGAGTTACTTCGGGTCGAACTGAACTTTCCCGATTACAAGATCTACCTGCGAGTCTGGGAAGTGAGAGTTGGCCGGCTGCGCCTGTATCTGCTCGACTCGAATGATCCCAGCAACATGCCGATGCATCGCGGCATCACCAGCGAACTGTATGGCGGCGGTCCCGAGTTGCGCCTTCAACAGGAGCTCGTGCTCGGCATCGGCGGATGGAGGCTCTTGCGCACGCTCGGCTATCAGCCCGAAGTCTGTCACCTCAACGAAGGCCACGCGGGATTCGCAGTGCTCGAGCGAGCGCTCGCGTTCATGACGGATAACGGTCAGCACTTCGAGGTCGCACTCACAGCCACGCGGCCCGGCAATGTGTTTACGACGCATACTCCCGTCGAGGCAGGCTTCGATCGATTCTCTCCGGACCTCATGCGCCTTTATCTCGGCTGGTATGCGACCGACAAGCTCGGCATCCGCTTTCGCGATCTGATGGCGTTGGGCCGGGCCAATCCCGATGACGACGCGGAGCAATTCAACATGGCATACCTTGCGATTCGCGGTGCGGGAGCGGTCAACGGAGTAAGCAAACTGCACGGCGCGGTCAGCCGCGCGATATTTCAATCGCTGTTTCCCCGATGGCCTGTTACGGAGGTGCCAGTCGGCAGCGTAACGAACGGCGTGCATACGTCGAGCTGGGATTCAGAATTTGCCGACCGTCTATGGTCGAATGCCTGCGGTCAGGACCGTTGGATGGACACCACCGAAGGTACCGGCGACAAGATTCGGGCGCTCAGCGACGAAGCGATTTGGGAGCTTCGCAGCGAGAATTGCCATGAACTGGTTCGTTTCGTGCGCATCAGGAGCCAGCGCCAGATGGCCTCGTACGGCGAGTCGAAGGAGCTCATCCAAAACGTCAACGCGCTCTTCGACCAGAACGCACTGACAATAGGGTTCGCGCGGCGATTCGCGAGCTACAAGCGCCCCAACCTGCTGCTCCGCGATCCCGAACGCCTGGCCCGCATCCTGAAGGACTTCAGACATCCGGTGCAGTTGGTGATTGCGGGCAAAGCTCATCCTGCCGATGAGGCCGGCAAGGAAATGATTCACGAGTGGATCCAGTTCATTCGGCAGCCGGACATCAGGCGGCATGCCGTGTTCCTGGTGGACTACGACATGCTGCTAGCCGAACGTATCGTCGGCGGAGTGGACGTTTGGATCAACACCCCCCGCCGGCCCTGGGAAGCCAGCGGCACCAGTGGGATGAAAATCCTGGTCAACGGCGGCTTGAACCTTTCGGTGCTCGACGGATGGTGGGCGGAAGCCTATGCACCGGAGGTTGGATGGGCAATAGGCGACGGCAAGGAGCACGGCGACGATCCGAAGTGGGATGCGATCGAGGCCGAGCAGCTATATACCGTGCTGGAGCAGGAAGTAATTGCGAAATTCTATCGTCGCGACAGCGACGGCGTAGCGCGGGAGTGGATCGCGATGATGCGCGAGAGTATGGCGCGCCTCACGCCGCAGTTCTCCGCGAATCGCACCGTTCGCGAATACACGGAGAAGTACTACCTGCCCGCCGCGGCAGCGTATCGGAAGCGTGAGGCATCGCATGGCGCGTTGGCTCGCGAGATCGAGCGATGGCGCGGCGCGGTCGCAGAGCATTGGGGCCAAGTCCATTTTGGCCCGGTTCAAGTCGAAACGATCGGTGGCGTTCATCGCTTCCGCGCTCAGGTATACATGGGCGAGCTATCGGCTGAGGCTGTGCAGGTTGAACTGTATGCGGAGCCCTTGGATGGCGGGCCTCCGCTTCGTCAACCCATGACTCGCGGCGAATCACTGCTCGGAATCCTCGGTGGATTCGCATTCAACGCCGCGGTCCCGTCAAGTCGGCCTGCCGTGGACTACACGCCCCGCATCGTGCCCAGGAAAGACGATGCCAGCACTCCCCTGGAGGCGCCGCAAATCCTCTGGCAACGCTGACCAGCACTAAGTGACGAGCCTGTTAGCGAATCACTTTTGAAGCAGTGCGTTCCGGACATCCTGCCGCGATGCCATCGGATCGAGCCAGACGCGAAACAAGGCCGAGCCGAAGTTAGGGTCTTCAAGGCTGCCGATCCTGGCGCCGTTGTGGAAGATCACGGTCTGCTGGTTTGGCAAGCATAGAATTACCAACTGATCGCCGCGAGACAGCGACGGCAAGATACGATCGAGGCTCTGCTTCCACATAGTACGCTGCCGATCGTCCGCCGCCCTGATGTCGCGCATCTCATCGATGACTCCGTTGACGAGGCGCGACGGCGGAATTTTGCGCGAAGCTTCCACGTCAAGTGCGTGAGCCTCGGTCGGCGACCATCGCGGACCGGCAACCCAGAGAGTCGCATCGAAAACATGAAGGCCGAATACCGTGTGCCGGGCAGTGCCGAGCCGGTGCAGTCCGGGCGCGAGCGTGGTTACGGTTGCCGGTAAGGTGATGACCGGCGCGCCTTCGACAGTGACGCCAAAGGCGACCGCGAGCAGAATCGAGCCAAAGACTGCGGTAAACAGAATCCGCGCCGTGTTAAGTAGTTCCCGGCTCGCTGCCTTCTGGTCGTACTTGGGCATCTGCGTCGTAGTCCGCCGGGCGCCACATTAATCATCTCGTTCGATCGCGTGAAGAGGCCACGGTCAACGGCGGCGCAAAATCGATTTACCGGGCAATTCTGAATGAGAATCGGATTCGGATAGCCTTGGCCGCGCAATCGCGAATCGGCGATAATGAACCCTGCATAGCGAGAAGCCGCGGATGGCCGAGATCATCTCATTTGCCGAGATTCAGCAGGCGCGCCGGCGGACCCGCGCACCCGAGCGCGAGAGTCTCGAGCGCGCCCTCCAGGTTCTGCGCGACAGCCTTGCGGCCGCGGCCCAGATGCTTGCCGAGGCGCCGCGCGCCGATCAACCCGAGTTGCTGATCAGGGTCGAACGCCTCACCTCGCTCGTTCGCTACGCGATGCGCATGCTGGGTGCGGCGGAGGCCGGTCTCGACGAACCTGCGTTGTCGCGCTGAACGCCGCGCGCTTCTTGAAGCGACATGAGTGAAGGAATCGACCTGCGCATCATGGGCGTCGATAACGGCTACGAAATCGCCGGCACGCGGCAGCTCGTGATTCGCACCACCCGCGGCAATATCCCGATGCTCCTGCACGCGGGCGCCGAGGCGCAGCGCGCGGCGCTATGCATGAGCGGCGCGCTCGGCGGACTCGACGGACCGGCATTCCTTTATCCGCGTCTCGGCCTTGAGCTGCCGCGTCGTGGCATGACGATCGCGCGCCTCGACTATCGCTCGCCAAACGAGTTCGACGAATGCCTGCTTGATACGATGGCGGGATTATCGGTGCTCACCCGCATCGGCCATCAGCGGATCGCGACGGTCGGCCATTCATTCGGCGGTGCGGTAGCGATCAACGCTGCGACAATCAGCCCGGCGGTGACGGCAGTGGTCGCGCTTTCGAGTCAGCTCGCCGGTGCGCATGTCGTCAACGAAGTCGCACCGCGCCCGCTTTTGCTCATTCACGGCAGCGCTGACACAATTCTGCCGCATCAAAGCTCGGAGGCGATCTTCGAGCGCGCGCTCGAGCCCAAGACGCTGAAGATCATTCCTGGCGCCGACCATCGTCTCACCGAGGCAGCCGACGAGGTCTTCGATCTCACGGCCGACTGGCTACTGCATCGCGTATGAGCGGGCGGTTCACTCACGACGCCGCGCAGTTTACAATCGCGGAATGCCCTCGCCACAAAAAATCGCGGTAGTCGGCGCGACCGGCGCGGTCGGTCAGACCACGCTCAAAATCCT
>JASHQJ010000543.1 GCA_030037595.1 Candidatus Binataceae bacterium | reverse complement strand
GATCGCCACTTCGATCGTTCCTCTCTGGCGCGCGTCAATTTCTCCCAGATGCGACGGACCGCATCGTCATCGTCGGTCTCCAATACTCGCATCTCTGCAAGTTCTCCGGCTGACAAGCATTCGACCCGTACTGACACCTCTGCTTCTTCGCCGTTCCAATCCACATAGCCTCTCTGCAACTTGTGAGTCTGTGCGCGCCACGAGCTCTTTGTCGATCGTTACTTCGTCGACCCTACAGCCGTGAAAGACGGCGATGCCCGCATGAGCCGACTCATGGAAAGCTATGAGGTCTCGGTGCACTGACGCTTCAACAAGGAATTCGATCTCAGTTTCAAACGCGTTTGGACTGATGACTTGGATCTTTTGGTTCGTAAGTGCCCATCTACTCGAGAGTACGGTGGCTTGACTCTTTCCCCTATCGTGCGTTTGTTGTTCGAACTCTTTCAATCGAATATCTCTGATTAAAAGCTTTACTTCATTCTTTTCCATAGCTTGTTTTTTCGTTCAGTCGGTTGCGGGCGTTGCATTTCATCCCATCTGTCTTGGAATTCTTGTAAGACCTGCTGTTCAACCACTTAGAGCGATGAGTTTGGATTCGAAAGGATCGCCGCGTCGCTTGGAGCCTCTTCGATCCATGACTTCCTTGAGCAATTCCTGCTCCACTGCTTCTACCACAATCTGAAGTTGCATTTTGACGTTAGCCAAAACTTTATCACGGCTCCTCCAGTCGCAGCCGACGAGGAAGCGGACGACCGTATCAAGTGCTTTGTCTGTTTGCAGGACCATGGTGTCGGCAATCGGCGTTATGATGCGGTTGTCCGAGTCGAAACCAAGTGCGAGTGGAGGATCGAGATTTCTGCCGTATCGCTAGGATGACTCGACGGTCGATAGGCGCTTCTATTTCGAAGAGTTAGTAAAGCGTCGACAGCATGCACTCCGACACACATTTGCGACGATTGGTCTCACCCGGAATGTCCATCCCAAAATCGGCAGTGAAATGTTGGGACACTCCAAGATTTCGCTGACGTTGGAAACTTACTCGCACGTGCTGCCAAACGCCCAAGCCGAAGCCGCGCTTCAGATTGCGGGCGCTTTGATGGGGCCAAGGTAAGCGAAAGAGCTCGACCGAGGTCGGGCTCCCTACGGCACATCGCGTTCAAAGGAACCGCGTCGTACGTGGTTCGGTTGAGAATTTGCTGCGACTCGCCAACCAAACGGACACCCCCCAGGCGACCACTTCGGCGATAGAGAGCCCCTGTCGCTCCTAGCAACACAGGATTGGGTCAGTGACGTCGTTGAAGATCTCCGACGACCAAAACCTCTGCAGCACTGCTGACGGTCTTCTACCATCGGCAAATCTGCGCTGGCTGTCAGATTGGCTGTCAAAGCAAGAATTTTACGGTAATTTGCGAGCGATGCTTGGGGATTTTCGAATCTATCCGCCGATTTGGTACATCGAGCGCTCGCGGGTGGAGCGCCCTTCCAGCAGATGGTGCCCCGTCGGTTTGTGCTGCACCGCGCGTATCAGGATCGCGCCGACCTGCTGCTCGACATCGGCCGCACCTGACCTGAGCGCTTTCCGAACGTCCATCTCGTCGTCGTTCAAGAGGCACAGATGAAACTTGCCGTCCGCCGTGAGGCGCATCCGGTTGCATGTCCCGCAGTATGGCTCGCTCACGGGGCTGATAAAGCCGACCACGCCGCGCGCGCCCGCGAGCTTGAAGTTCTGCGCCTCGTCGGCGGGATTGTCCGAAGGCAACTCGCTGAGTGGTCCGAACGCGGACTCGATTCTCCGCCGCGTCTCAATATTCGAAACGTAGCGCTTGACCGATAGGCGCGCGCATTCGCCGCCGCCGAGCGGCATCAGCTCGATAAACCGCACGTGCCAGTCGCGCTCGAACGTGAGCCGCGCGAGATCGACCACGTCGTTCTCGTTGTAGCCGGCGGTCACGACCGCGTTGAGCTTTATCGGCGTGAGCCCCACGCGCTCGGCCGCCATGATTCCCGCCCACATGTGATCGAAGTTGGCCCATCGCATCTGACGCTCGAGCGTCTCGCGATTCAGGCTGTCGAGATGAACGTTGATTCGGGCGAGCCCCGCCCGCTTCAGCGGCTCGGCAAGCGTATCGAGCAGCATTGCGTTGGTCGTGAGCGCGAGCTGGCCGACGCCCGGCACACTCGCGGCACGCTCGATTATCTCCGGCAGGTCAAGCCTGAGCGTCGGCTCGCCGCCGGTGAAGCGGAACTTCCGAAAGCCTACCGCTACCGCAGCGCGGATCACGGTTTCGATTTCCGCGGGCGAGAGCAGCTCGTTGTTGGGCAGGAAGCGAAGCCCATCGAGCGGCATGCAATAGACGCAGCGAAAATTGCATCGGTCGGTGACCGAGATGCGCAGGTAATCGATTTCGCGATTGAAGGGATCGCGCGGCACAGCTCAATCTAATCGTGACCGCTGCAGCGAAACAACAAAGCGCGAGCTACGTCTATTCCGGTGTCTGGCGCCCATCGCCGCTCATGCGAGGAATCGAGCCTTGCGAATCCTGCCGTCGTCACCATAATCGGTAGCGGAGCCGATATCCCAGTGAACATCAACTTTCGCTTCACCCCAACCGCCGCGGTGCTCGTGCTCACGATTATTTCGATCCTTGCCGTTCGGCCCGCGCGCGGCGGCGAGAACTCTCAGACCCGCCTCGATTCCAACCAGATCGTGCAGCGTGCCGAGGCGATAATCAATCATGCGACCAGGCAGGACCCGATCAACTCGAACGAGATTCGGCAGGCGATCGATATGCTGCATCGCGCGATTCGTATCGATCCTGACAACGACTCGGCTTACATCGATTTGGGATTCTGCTACTCGGAGCTGCGCGACGCGCCGACCGCCGTCGATATGTACAACCAGGCCGTGAAGATCAATCCGTCGGCGGCGAACTACAAGGAACTGGCCGATATCTACCTCCGTGTCGAGGACGGCGAGAACGCGCTGATGGCGGCGAATGCGGGACTGCTGAAAGATCCGCGGAGCGCGGCGCTCTACAACGCGAAGGGTATGGCGCTCAACGATCTGGAGCGCTTGGACGATGCCGCAGCGGCGTTCCGCAAGGCGCTGGAGATCGATCCTAATTTCCGTGTCGCGCGCGAGAACCTCGCGGCCGTGACCGGCAGGTCGGTCAACTCCGTCCGCGCACCGTCGCGTACCAACTAGGCCGGGCTACTTCGCGGCCTCGACCGACTTGACGACGAAGTATGGTGTCGTCCGGTTGAAGACATATCCCTGGACCTCGAGTGCCTGCGTGCCATTGGCCGCGGCAGCCTGCACGATCTGATCGCGTAGCTTGGAGTCGCCCACAACCGCGATCTTCTTGGTCAGCACCGCGTGATAGAGCTCCTCGCCGTACTGGTTGCCCGGATTGAACTCCAGTTTTCCGCCGCCGAGCTCGCTGTCGAGCGCCATCGGCACGATTTGACCGTTCACCTTGAGCTGGATGATTCGCGAGCCGCTCGGCAGGCGATCCGGATTCGCCGGCACCCGGCCCGCGAGCTTCAACTCGAGCATCTCCTGCACGGCGAGGTTGGGAACCACCATGACCCCGATTCCGCCGAGCTGCCCGCCGTTGACGCCGGCGAAGCCGCCCGTCACGTTGCCATGCACTCCGCCGACGATTCCACCGATACCCCCGAAGCCGCCGCCGCCAACTCCTCCACCTACGCTGCCGAATGCGCGCGCCGGCGGCACGTACGCGATCGCGACGATCATTGCGAGCGCACCTGCGAGCGTCGTCTTCATCAGCATCAACTTTGATTTGCGGGTCGAGTTCATAATGACGGCCCTCCCGGGCAATGCCGCTCGGCGCATTTAACCCGTAATCGGGCGCTCGGGTTCCGCCACGCAATAGGCGCATCGGCAGAGCGCTCTCAGCTGATACATCGTGAGAATGGTTTCATGGCCATCGGCCCAGGCGATAAAGACCGCGGCCTCGCCGAGCCGCGACAGCGCATGAAGCCTCTGACTGGCAGGCGGAATCTCGCCCTCAACCGCGTCACGGCAAGCCTCGCACGGGCATCCGCGGCGCAGATTCTCGAGCGGGAAGATACTGTCGTGGCCGTCGGTCCATTGCACGCCCACAGCGTAGCGGCCGACTTCGTGGAGCGCCTTAATACTCGCAGTCTT
>JASHQJ010000542.1 GCA_030037595.1 Candidatus Binataceae bacterium | reverse complement strand
GTGTAAGCACGAGCCTGATCGTTCACACCGAAGATGTACTCTGGGAAGAACATCACAGGCAAAAGCGCCGTCAGATTCGGGTTGCTGGCGTAGGCCGTTGTGCAATCGATTGGCGCCACGCCCTCAACTGCGCCGATGTCGCAGTTGGTCTGGCCAGTTGCCGGACGGATGAAGCCGCGTTGGTCGCAAGTGAGCTGATTAGGTATCGAGCCGGTGGTCGTGCAGGGGTTGGGTCCGGCGAGATAGGTGCAGTCAACGGGCAGAATCGCATCGATGGCGGGGCTGCCAGACTGAAGCGCGAAGGTCATCGTCGGCCCGCCGTTGCTGCCGAGGGCATTGAGCATCGGGTTAACACCATCGCCGTTATTCGCCGAGCCGGTCTTGCTGAAGCCGCAGGAACTGTCGTCGCTGATGTTATAGCCGTCGTCATTTATCGGCCCTATACTGAAGCAATTTTGTCCTGTATTCCCGGCCAAGATGGTTCCCTTGAAATTAGTAGCGGTGTCCTCCACACCAATGCCGCCGCCGTTGGTGCCGCTCGCGCTGTTGCCCGAGAAGGTGGAGTTGGTCACGTTCAACGTAGTATCCGGGCCGGCGGAAATGGCGCCGCCGCCGTTCGGGGCGCTGTTGCCGGAAAAGGTGGAATTGGTCACATTCAACGTACCGTCGCCTACTGCAATCCCGCCGCCGATTGAACTGCTTGTATTGCCCAAGAACGTGCAGTCGGTCACGTTCACGGCAGTGGCATCAAAGACATCAACACCGGCTCCCTCTTCGGAGTTACCGTGGGCGATGGTCAGGTTGTTCAGATTCAAGGTGGGATTTGTCCCAGCCGTCCCAACCAGCAACACCCGATACATCTTGTTGCCATCGATGGTGATGCCCGGCGACGTCGTCGGTCCGGTGATGGTCAAATCCTTGTCAGTAATCGTCGGCAAAGTGCCGATGGTGAGCGTAATAGTTCCCGTCACGCTGAAACTAATCGTGTCGGTGCCGGTGTCTGTCGCATTGCACGCTGTTGAAGTTGGGCTGCCGTTCGCGGCATTGAGGGCGTCACGCAGGCTGCAATTAGGGTCGCCGGTGGCGTCGTTGGTAGTACCGACGGTGTAGTTCGTTGCCTGCGCAGCTCCCGCCGCGAGCAGCGCCACTATTCCGACCAGTGCGGCTCCAAAGATGCTGCTCCTGGTCACTCCATCGCAAATTCCTTTGCTTCATGAAATCCCCCAGAGCTTTTGCCAGTCTTTGAACTGGACGTTAGCAGCGTGCGCCTGCTAGTAGCGCCGAGCGCGGTGCGTAAGGTCGGCGTTAACCCCGAGACTGCGCCCATGACAACTCAATGGCAAGGCTGGATTACAGATTGTAGACGGTCAGTGCCAGAAGCTTACTCGCTCCTAAGGTTGCCAAGGTGGGCTCCGCCCTGTGGGCGGATCAACGGGAGTGCGTCAGTAGCGCAGACTCAAAGCTAAATCTCAATCCGGCACTAAGCTTGAGATTCGATCTGCGAATCCATTGCGTTTGGCCCGGCCACCGCGATATTTGACTGCCCATGACAGGGGGGATTATCGCTATCGCCGGAATCATCGCTCTGGCGGGTATCGTTTACATTCTGCTGGGCTGGCGTCGTTCACCTCGCGCGTATCGGGCGATGCTCGTGTTGGCGGGCGTCTTCTTCGTTTCAGGCGGTCTTGCTGGCGGTCGGTTCGTTCATGCCCTGAATCTCGGCCAGAACGCCGCTGCTGCGCCGCCAATACCCGCGGGCACGTCTTCAGTCGCTGCCGCATCGCCTGAGCCCGTCCCCATCGGCAGGCCAATATCGGCGACTCTGACGGGCGTCGAGGACGGAGACACGATCTACGTCCGCGAATGGAACGGCACCCTGGCGACGATTCGGCTGGCCGGTATCGATGCTCCCGAAAAGACACAACCCTATGGCCCGGAAGCGACCGCCAACCTGAAGCGATTGCTAGCGGGCGGGTCGATGAACCTCGTGTGCACGGGCGAGCTCTCGTACGGACGGCAGGTCTGCAAAATTCTGCTGCCGAACGGCGAGGACGTGTGCCTCGACCAGATCAAGGGCGGGCTCGCGTGGCACTACAAACAGTACGAAGATACGCAGACGCTGCTCGAACAGTCTGAGTATGCCGCCGCAGAAGACTCCGCCCGTCATGCTCATCTGGGATTGTGGGCCGACTCGCATCCTACCGCCCCTTGGGACTTTCGGCACGGCGAGCAGACGCAGCTTTGCTTCGACAAATACGACCACCGCGTTCAGTGCACGGCTAGCTACAGCGGTCCGGTGCGGGGGAACGAGCACACGCACATCTACGAATGGCCGGGATGCCCTTATTACGACGTGATCGGCGAGAGTAACCGGGTCGAGTTTGCGAATGCTCAAAGAGCGCAGGAAGCGGGGTATCGCCCAGCGCACAATTGCCCATGAGAAGGCTTCATTCAATGACGCGCACAGTCCCAAGTCAGAATGTAGAGGCGATAGACCAGTTCTTTCCGTGGTCCGACGGCTGGACCGACAGAGGCCCCGACCGGGGAAGGCAAGAGGCTCGAAGTGTTGGTGTGTGACAGCTCCCAGGACTGATCGAATTATTGGATCAGATGCCGCAGGAACTTCTGCTAGTGCCCTCTTCGGACGCGACGAATTTCGTATTCGCGGTAGCCGCGCTCCGTAAAGAGGCGGATCTGGTGATGAGTAATGATCGCCGCGATATCGTGACTTGGCCAATGCTCCGTCAGCGCGATTGCCTCGCGATGGTGCGCGAAATTCTGGGCCACTGTCCGGACGAAGCGCCTTCTGAATCGATCGGAAGGTATGAATTCATCGAAGACGAAGAATTGCGTAATTCCCTGCTCATTGATCTTGGGTCCATTGAATCCGCGCTGCAAAACCAAGAATGGAAAGCCGCGACCGTCCTCGCCGGGTCAATGATCGAAGCCCTACTGCTATGGGCGATCACGCAACACTCTGACGCTGAAGTTTCTCAGGCCAAAGGTAAACTAGCGAGAGCACGCATTCAGATTCCCGGGAGCGAACCCATCTATTGGTCTTTAGGCCAATTCATTGATGTCGCCCTTCAGCTTCGCGACATTACGGCAGACGCCGCAAGTGCGGCCAAGCTGAGCAACAATTTTCGGAATTTGATTCACCCTGGCCGTGCGCAGCGTACGGGCTTGGAGTGCCACCGTGGAACCGCTCACTCGGCGTAGTGCGCACTAATTAACATTTCAGCTGAGCTAAGAGAGGCTCATCGGCGCAGAAGCGGCAGCTAACATCCATCGCCAGAACATCTGTCGGTCTTGGCCCAGCGACTCGCGCGCATGCGAGGTGCACAATTCCGCCATGGACGTGAACTTGGACCCGGCGCCCGCGACCGTTCAGCTTCACCGCTGCGAATATGTCTCGCCATGTCGCGCGTCTCGCTTCGTCTTCGAGCCACTGTTATTGCGCGAAAACTCGACGCGGCAGGGAGATTTATTCGCCAGATCGAACTCTGCGACCGCCACGCCGAAATCATCGCCGTGAGGGAGCGAAGGCACGGTCTTCAGATTAACGGCCGGCGGCGGGGGTGGTGTTGAAGCCAAAAAGTGTGCGGCCTACCGAGGACAAACAGAGGTCGGCGCGGTAGTTACTAAATGCCTGCAGGTACTCACACAAATTTTCGTAGCAATGAGCGGGGGGTTTGAAGTGTCGAGCGCCTAGTTTGATTTCCACGGATCGTGAGTCGGGGACACAATGTCAAGGCCCCAATCTCGATCGATTTTGCCGTTCACAAACCGATAGAAGCTCATCGAGCCGGTGGTGATTTTCTCTCCCGGCGATGGAAATCCCGGCCGCGGCTCTCCACGGTAGATGCCAGTAAAGGTCCAACGCACTGCGACCCTGTCATCTTCGGCGATAATGTCTTCTATCTTCATCTCAACGGCCCCGTCCCGCATAGCGTTGAGCATCATGCGAGCACCCTCAAGGCCACTGGGAAACGAAGGCCAGTCTTGAGACGGAGTGATTATGAGGAGATTGGGAGAAAAGACCTCTTCCACCACCGCGAGATTCCCGCGATTAACCTCTTCGACGAACCTCAGAACTACCGCTTTGTTTTCTTGTGCTGACATATTGAACCTCCCCAGTCAGCGCTATTAGCGCAGGCGCGGTTGCGTGGATAGTGTTCATGCGGCTGCGATCCTAAAAAATGGCGGCGTTTTCGTCCTCGCCGCACCGGTCCCGCTGTTGCGTGTCGCCCTAATCAGCCGGTACCCGCCCGTGACGCCCGAAGAGCAGTTTCAACTCACCGAGCAGAAACTCGCAGGCCGTTTGACGGCGAAACATGGGTTAGGAGCGGAGAAACGGCAGGACTTCCGAGAGTGGAATCGCGGCGTCCGGCCGCTGCTGCACATCGTAGCCGGCGCGCCGATTGCCTGATCAACGCCCCTTCGCTATACGGGCGAATCGGAACCGCAGCGACCGCCGGCAACCGGGTTTCCGGGGCGATGTATTCTCGTCCTGTTTCTCCGGCTTATTCTTCGTTTTGCTGATTGTGTTGCTGACTGGGCCCGAAGTCGCTCAGACGCGCGACGAAAACTGCGACGATGCATTAAAAAAATCCGATCTCAGCATCGGGGGTTGCAAGGCGTTAATCCAATCGGGCGGCGAAACTGCCGAAGACCTGTCTCGGGGGTTCAAACAATCGCGGCACCGCTTACGCGAGAAAGAAGCGGTACAGCCGCGCGATCGAGGACTACGATCAAGCCATCCCCGGCTCAATCAGAACATCAAACCAACTCTATAAGGAGAGTATGAAATGGGTTCACCCCCGTCCGAGGCGATTCAGGAACTGGCCCAACAGCAAATTATCGAACTTACGAGCGGGTACTGGAAAAGCCGCGCACTCGCAGTGGCGGCTGAACTGGAATTGGCCGACCTGCTCGTTGACGGTCCCCATTCGGTGGATGTCCTGGCAGCCCGGAGCAACACCGATCCTCAGAGTCTGTTTCGAATGATGAGAGCCCTTGAAAGCGTGGGCGTTTTCTCCCAAGTGGCCCCGCGAGTGTTTGCCAATACCGCTGCGAGTGAAAGCCTGCGTAAAGACGTTTCGGGCTCGATGAACGCCTGGGTGCGACTCATTCTCTCTACCGGCGTGGGGCATTACGAGGCTTGGGCAGCCCTAAGGGGAGCTATCGAAACCGGCCACAGAACATTCGATGAGAAATATGGAAGTAGCTATTGGGAATTCCTGCGGCGAAATCCGGACAAGTCGGCTCACTTCAACGAGGCCATGCGCGCATCCAGTGTTGGGATTACCCCTGCAGTAACCGAATCGTACGATTGGAATCGCTTCCCGATTATCGCCGACATCGGCGGCGGGATTGGCACGCAACTCGTGGACATACTCAACGCGAATCTCGGCTGCCGCGGAATTTTGTCTGATCAGCCGCAAGTGACGGCGGAAGCTATATCGCACGACCGCATCAAGTGCGTCCCTGGCGATTTCCTGAAGAGCGTGCCGGCCGGAGCAGACTGTTACCTGTTGCGCTTCGTTATTCACGACTGGGCCGATCCAGAGGCTTTGACGATTTTGCAAAACGTGCGCAAAGCCGTGAAACCAAGTTCATCACTACTGCTTGTCGAATCGGTCGTCCCCGAGACAGCCGAGCCATCATTGTTCAAATGGATGGACTTGCACATGCTCCTGATGAGCGGCGGACGCGAACGCACCGCAGGCGAATATCGAGAGCTTTATTCTAAGGCCGGATTTGAGCTGGAACGGATCGTTCCTACCGGGTCGCCAGCGAGCATCATCGTCGGCAGGCCGTGTTAATGGGCGATTCTGTCAAGGAGGCGATGCATTAGTGACACACGAGCCGGTTCTTCCAGTGCTATTGTCGGACCGCTACAAAAGACGCGCAGAGGATCAACTCCGGACCATTCTCTCACTCAATGAGGCGGGCTACCGATTCTCGTTGCGCCGCCATCCGCCTGTCCCCCCCATCGCGCGGCAGCCACGTCAGCCGCTCTTCGTCTGGAGCGTCATACTCCTTGCCGAGCTTCGTTTGTCGGTTGCGCATGTCATCCTCCCGCGTCGCAAGCATGATGTCGAGCGTCGGCAGTAGCTCGTGAATACGGCAGCGGCAGCCTGGCACCGTACACGGTCGCCTGATCATCTCCTGCACTGCACGAGTTACGTATGCCCTGGCGAGACTTGCCTTTGCTCGAGCGGATAGATGTTCCGGAAAATCGAGAGAAGACTCTTGCTCGGGAACCGCGCGGGAGCCACCGCGCGATATCGCTCCTTGCCGCCAACCCCCCACATGGGCTCATCCTAGCGGCTTCCGTGGCGTGCAATGTCCGTCTCGCTCTTGCACCTGGCGGAGCCACATCAACTCATCAATCTCTGGGTAACATCGTGGTACCGGCATTTGTAGTCAGCATTCGTACAGGGAAGGTCAAGTATCCAGCGCAACCCCGCACCGACTAACCAACGCGAACGTCTACGTTGTACTAACATACCTGCCGCGCTTCGTCACGCGGATGAGGTTTTGAGAGCCTACAGGTCCCTGCTATGCCGCACTGAGCGCGCCGATCCGCTCGCTACTGCTAGAAAATCGAACCCGGTTGGACCCAGACCATGTTGTTGATCTGCTTGTTCGGATAAACCGACGACGCGACATTGGTCGCACGGTCTTTATCAGCCTGTCCTGTAACCTGGCCCGATAGGTAAATGACAGGACCGACCACCCGGGCCTGCACATCGTTGAAACCGCTCATTTCGAGCTGTGTGTTGATGCGCTCCTCTTCCTGGAACCACTTGCCTGTCTTGGTCCTGAGGTTGTCGACAACTTGGGTGACGCCGGGGACGCTGTTCGTTACCTGCTCCGCAAGCGCCCGATCTTTGTCATCGAAAACCGTTCCATAAAGGACGATGACTCTAGGTGCTGGGGTATAAGCTTTGGCACCGTTGAGCCGGTCGTTTGTGCGCAACGCGGCATTTACACCGCGTATTAGCGCAGCGCTCGCGTCGGCGCGCGCGACTGACGTCGCAACGAGGATTGCCAACATCACAGTGGTTAGAGAGAAAACCGCGTGCCAACGTCTGCCACGGTACTTCATACAGCCCTCGTGTCTTACGACCATTTGATCCTGAAGACCTACCGGATCTTCGGGCCGTTCTCCATAGAAAAAATGAATTCGAACTTATTGACGATGGAACCCAAGGAGAACCGGCATCGTGATGATGCTGCCGACCTTTCGCGAGGATTGTCCACTACACCAACTTCCACACTACCTCAATATGTTCGCCCACGCCGGGCTTTCTCAATTGGAAACCCGCCGGCCCACTAAAAGGACCCGACGCTCTGTCTGACGCGCGTCTCTTGTTGGCTAAACTTCGGCGCGCATCCAATCGGCGACGCGCTCGCCAATCATGATGCAGGTCAGGTTGGTGTTGGCACGCACAATATTCGGCATCACCGACGCATCGACCACGCGCAGGTTTTCAACTCCGTGCACGCGGCAATACTGATCGACGACCGCGTCTTTGTCGGAATCAAGCCCCATCTTTGCGGTTCCCACAGGATGACACATAGTGGTGCAGTTGCTGCGGATGAAATCGGCGATTGCGTTATCGGAATCCACCGTAGCCTGGTCGAGGGCCTGCCCCGCCATCGCGCCGATCAGCCCCTGCCATCCTGAGGCGATATCCGGCTGATGCAGCAAACTCCAGCTCATGCGCAGACCCTCTATCATCCGGCGCATGTCCTCAGGATCGTGCATATAGTTGAGCTGAATATCAGGCTGGTCCGCTGGATCGGCACTTCGCAGTCGCAACGTCCCGCGCGACCGCGGCCGCTGAAGTACGGGGGCCGACACCAGAGGGGGTGGGGATCCGGGAGGAAAGGGCGCGCCCGGCCACATCGACAGATCGGCCAGCGGCAACAGGTAAAGTTGCATGTCGTTGAATTCGGCCGATCCGCGGGCGGTGTAGCGCAGAAGAATACTGAAGCGGCTGTGGTCGGTTCCCGGCGCCTGTTCGAGGGCCTCGCTACTCAGCGCCGCCAATATCACCATCACCGGATGGTCGGTCAGATTGGCGCCTACGCCGGGGGCGTCGACCAGAGTGCGGATTCCATGCCTCTCCAGCTCCGCGCGAGGACCCACTCCCGAACGCATGAGGATCGCGGGCGATGCAAACGCGCCTGCGCCAAGCGTGACGCGTTTCCCATCGACCCTGTTCATCCGGCCGCCGATTTCGACCTCAACTCCGACCGCACACCGGTTTTCGATTATCACGCGGTTTGCGAGACAACCGCCGCGAATAGTCAGATTGAGGCGATCGCGAGCGGGTCCCAAATAGGCGATCGCGGTTGAGATACGAATGCCATCACGCAAATTGCGCGCGCATGGCCCCACACCAGTCGATTCCGGATCGTTGAAATCGGGTGACTCCCGGAAACCTATCGCGCGGCACGCAGCATCAAAGGCCGAGACCGTCGGGTGCCACTTCGATCGCTTGGAACGCTCGATCCAGATTGGACCTTCTTGGCCGTGTAAGTCTCCACGGAAGTCGACGTCATGCTCGAGCTTCCGAAAAAACGGCAGAACCTTGTCGAAGCACCATTGGTCATTACCTAGTGCGGCCCATTCATCGAAATCAGCAGGGACTCCACGAATCGCTACCGCGGCGTTGATTGCGGAGCATCCGCCGGTCACTTTGCCGCGATAGAATCGCATCTCGCGTAGCGGCGTGGCCTGCGCCGTCCATCCCCAGTCGTGGTCGGCGAAGGAATCCGAGCTGTAAAGCAGATCGTGCGGAGTTTCCTCGATCGTTCGGTAATCGGCGCCGGCTTCGAGCAGGAGGACGCTACGGTTCGGGTCTTCACTAAGGCGCGCAGCCAGCACCGCTCCGGCCGAACCAGCACCCACGATGATATCGTCGTATCGCATTTCAGTTCAGTTCCTCGAGCAGCGCCTTTGCCTGTTTCAGGTCGACCGTGTCGAAGTCTTCGGTGAACCAGTTGTAGATATTGGCGAGCATCGCGCGCGCCTCGTCGCGGCGATTGGTGTCGCGAAGCAATCGCGCGAGGCTGGTCGCCGCGCCCAGCTCCCATGACTTCCCCTTTTGGCCGCGCGCAATCTCGATCGCGGCGCGAAAGGACTGCTCGGCCTGCCTCGTGTTCGACGCCCCCTTCGCCAGTAGCAATTCTCCTTTAGTTCGATGGACTTCGGCCTCGTATGTCCGCTCGCCCGTTTGCTCGACTACTGCCAGTGCCTCGTCAATTGTGACGGAGGCGCGGTCATTCTGACCGAGAAGGCATTGAACTTGTGCGATCACTGCAAGTAGATATGACGTTAACGTCGACCAACCCGCGGGGTGATCGAGTCCCAGACCAAGACCTCCGAACCGGGCTCGAAAGTGATCGTCCGTCGTTTTTCCACAATGCCGATCGCGGGTTAACTTTTTGGAGGCACGACTTGACCCCGAATCTCGCCGTCGGGGTGATCCTTGGTATGCAGATTTATGTACCAGTCTCCCGCTTCAAACTTCTCGGCGTCTGACGGATTCAGCGTTGCCTTACCGACGATCGGATTCCCTACTGGTTTGCCCTTCTCGACGAGCCAAATGGTTACTGGCCCGTTCTTGCCACTTGCGCCGTCGTGAAAGTGCGCCATGGTGGCCGGGCCGGAAAGATCAGAATACGTGATGCGCCAGGTTACTACTCGTGTGTTCGGGTCCCAAGTCAGTGCGGCCGTTCCTTTGCCTGGCGTAGTCACCGGTGGAACCTGCTTTGCTCCGCTGAGGGGTACAGTGAACGATACGGGTGCGGCAACCGCCAACCCGCCCCACGCAAGGCACCCTATTGCCACGAGCGCAAAGATCGAATTTCGGGACCAGGAAATGGTCATTGGTGCTCTCCGTTGAAGTCTGGGTTCCCGATCGATGCCCGGTCAACTCGACCACGCTTTACAGACGAAGGCACCGAGTGCGAGACGAGCGCATTGAATCAAATGATGAATAATTAGGACCCGACCTCGCGCCGAAACCAAACCTATGTTTTGGCTGTCGCTGCGTTGGATGCGGGGCCCTGTCAAATCTAATCTCAGTTTACGATTTCCGACAGGAACCAGGTTCGGCGCTCGGTCTCGTCGATCCAGACCTCAATTAAGCTCGCCGTGGCGACGTCGTTGTACTTTTCGCAAACTTCATGCGCTGCACGGAAATTCTTGGCGAGATCAAGATTGTCACCCCGCAGCTCTCGCAGCATATCGATAGGAGCTACGAAGTCGTCATTATTATCTTTAATCCGCTGATACTTTGATATTTCGCTAATCGAGTGAAGAGTCTTGGTGCCCAGCTTGCGCGCACGTTCTGCGATCGGGTCAGTCATCGCGAAGATCTGATCGGATTGTTCATCCAGGAGCAGATGATAATCGCGAAAATGGACCCCGGTCATATGCCAATGAAAGTTCTTGGTCTTCAGGTAAAGTGCGAAGGAGTCGGCCAGCAGTTCGCGAAGAGCGGCTGATATTTCAACCACCGCATCGCCGCTCAGGTCCGTCGGAACCTCGATGAATTTCTTCTTTTCCATGACTCAATTTCCTCTCTGATTGATATTGACTCTCTGCAACTCTGATGAGCCCGATTTAAATGAGTTACGCCTGCGAATTCAGAAACGGCGATTTTTGAATCTGGTCGTAAAAATTGCTCCGCTTGTAGTTGCGAATGTAGTGCGAGCAGATGTTCTCGTTGCAAGTGCCCTCGGCGGTCTGAGTCTTGTGTTCAAAACCACCAAGAAAGACCTCTGCGATCCCCTCTTTGAAGTTCACGCGCGCGGATCCTCCACAGCGTCGTCAAAACTGAAGGGCGCGCCAGCGCCCGCTTGCTACACGAGCGGGACGTTGCCGCGACCTGCGTCGATGACTCGCTGAATTGCGTATAGACCCGTCGGCTTTGCAATCTATGCTTCCCAACGACTTCGGCTTCCAACAAGCTGATCTCAGTCGGATGACTCGAATCAAGATTCGGTAACCGCGCTGATTCGAGGATGCGACGAAAGGTGGTGCGCGGACGGTGCCGGCCAAATTTCCACCCTGAGCGCAGGGGGTTCACGGTTTGGTTTTGCCGCCCGCGCGCCGGACTTCGAGATCTTGGCAGAAGCATCGCTTCTGCGCCCGGTTAGGTCAAACGATGGTGAGACGTTGGTGCACCGATGCGGAGCGGCTAGTTCGATTCTTGACTAACGTTGATCGACACTTCGCGATAACGCTCTCCATTCCGGTTTCCGCCGCGTGCAATATACGTTCGACTTCGTCGAGCACCTGAGCGGATCGTAGTGAGTCTTCTTCCTGAAGCGTCTTTAGTTCGGCGAGCAGCACCTTGGCCTCGTTCACCAACGCTGAAAAATTACGCATCGGCTGATATGATGGCAAAGCCTCTTTTATACGGTTACGCCTGGCGCTCACTGATTCTCGTTGCGCCACCATCCGCCTGCCTCCCATCGCTGGGCAACCAGGCCAGCCGCGCTTCGTCCGGAGCGTCGAATTCCTTGCCGAGCTTCGTCTGCTTGTTGCGCATGCCATCCTCCCGCGTCGCTAGCATGATCTCGAGCGTCGGCAGTAGCTCGTGACACCGGCAATGACAGCCGGGCGCCGCACACGGGCGGCGAATCATTTCCTGCACGGCTCTGGTAACGAAGTCCCGGGTCAAGCTCGCTCTTTGCCGTGGTGTCGAATGTTTCGGAAAAACGAGAGACGGGACGCCTCTGTTTACCGGGTGCAAACATGGACGACTGGCCGCTTCGGCAAGAGCCCCCACGGCGACTTATCGGACAATCGTCGCGCGCTTGCCAGTCTAGAATGTCGTTTCGATGGACCTTAAGGTATCGATAAAAGAACAGCCCGGGCGCGTCCGCATTTTTCACGAGCGCTAAAGATAAGGGAACAAATTCAGCAGTCTTGGAAGAAAAGCCGGTGCCGAAGGACGGCTCACTTCGGTGCTGCAAATCGCTGCCGTAAAAATTCCTTTATCTGGTCGGCCGGATTTCCCGAAGCGGACAAGATCTCAGCCTCAAGTGCTTCGCTCGTTCCGACATCGCACCATGCGCCATGGTAGCCGCGAAAACAGTCGAGCAAGTTCTTATGGCCGTCGATTTGGTCGCAACCGCAATAGCAGTGCAACTTTGCAAGCAAGGCGGGATTCTGGCGCGCAAATCTATACGCGTCTTTCGTGGAACCCGCGAACTGCTCCGGATCGGGTGTGGTTGCAATGCCTCCGGCGGCCCTAGATTGGCGGTCGCCACGACCGGAACACCAGAGCGCGTTACTTCTATACACTACTTCGGCGAGGGTCTGATCATTTGAATTGCGATGAATCAACCAACTCAGCGCCATCATAGAGGCCACCGCGACCGCTATAAGAGTCTCACCGCACAGCAGAGCGAAAATTCCACGCAGAGGGTGCCTTTGCCACATCATTTCGGACCCAGGCGAGTGGATGATTTTCCCTCATCGGGCTCCGCGATCACTGGCAGCAATTGAAACAAACTGAAACCTACGTGGCAACTCGATCGCTCAGATCTTCGCTTCGTGGGCGCCTCTTGTCACGTAGTTTTGAAACCAGACTTCAGGCTTACGAGGATCGAAATCATTGCGGCCCATGCCGATCTCAGCGCGCTGGACCATTATGTTGTCGAGTTGGAATTTCGCTTAGGAAAAGCGGCCCGGCCCTTCATGCTAGGGATTTGAGATGTACCCTGGGCGCTCAAGGATCCACTGGCCGGCAGCTAGTCCTCCGGGGCTCTTCACGAAGACGCTGCCCTTTGGACCGATGCGAACGCACTATGTTTGGCCCTTATACTCGGGGTTGCAGATCGGCCGGTCCACAGCCGGGCACCTATAAAGGCCTCCTCCGAGATCTTGGCACGCGTTGAGATTGAAATGTAGTTCAGTCTACTTTTCAGGTGCCGAACTTCCAAAAGTGTCGCCGGGTATCTA
>JASHQJ010000051.1 GCA_030037595.1 Candidatus Binataceae bacterium | reverse complement strand
TGATGCGCCGCCTCTGGTCCGATATCAATCCGCCGAAGGCCTGAGGGTCAAATCAAGCGAAGCGTGCCGCCGGGCGAGCGGTCGGGAAGCGCTTCACATACTGAAAGAATCGCGCGAGCGCGCGATCGGCGTCGATTAGGAGCCCTTCGCGCATCCTGATGGTCTTCATGATTGGCTCGTCTTCCTCGATAAGCCGGCTGAAGAACGCGTGCCCGATTTGCATCCGCTGTTCGCGCTCCGATTCGTTGCCTTCCGCTCTGGGAGTGGCCGTGACCGACCATCCGTGGGTTCGCCCGTCGGGAGTCGGCGTTCCGGTCGCCATCGAGAGGATGTTCATTCCGTTGAGCCTGCCAGCGAGCGCGATCGTGTTGGTGCCGGTCACCCGAATCGACTGGTCAAAAATACCGAGCTTTGGATCTTCAAAGCGCACGTCATATTCGATGCGGTAGTCGCCAACCTCGATTCGTTCGGGATCGCATTCGATCTTCAACCCGTGCAAAATGCGGAGATGCTGGAAGTCCATCGAGTTCGTGAACGGCACCCAAGGCTCGACGGGCAAGTCGAACGCCTCGTCGGTGCGATAGTCGAGAGCCGATTCGGCGAAGTTGGGAAAGTCGGGAACGTCGAAGAGCGGCCGCTCGCCATTGAACGCCCAGATAAGTCCCCACTTCTCCGCGGTGGGGAATTTGAAGAGGCGCGCCGCCTTGGGAATTTTGTCTGACGCGGGAATCTTTGTGCAGACGCCGTCGGCGCCGTATTGCCAATGATGAAAGGCGCAGCGGATCTCGTCGCCGATCACCTCGCCAATCGAAAGGTCCGCGCCGAGGTGCCGGCAGAACGCGCTCATCACGACGGGGCGGCCGCTGTCGCCGCGATACACGATCGCGCGGCCGTCGAGGAAATCGCGTCCGATTACTCTGCCCGCTCGAACTTCATCCGAGCACGCGATCGCGTACCATGATTGGTGAAACCCGCCGGCTGTTTTGCGCGGCTTCGCGGAGTGTCGTTCGGTATCGGCTCTCAGAGCCATCGTGGCCTCCTCGAAGAACTGCTCTCGCGCCAGAATTACTGGGACCTCACGGCCGCCGCAGATCCTGGAGGATCTCCTTGAGCACGCCGCGATCGCGATCGTCGCGCACCGGGATATCGAACGAGAAGCGATTGGTGCCTAAGAAACGCTTCTTGAAGACGCCTGCGATCTCGTCGTAGGTGCCGACCGCGGCAAATGCGTTCACCATTTCATCGGTCACGAGCCGCGGCATGTCGCGCCACTTCTGCTGCATCGAAAGCTTGTGCAGCTCCTCGGCCGTATCGCCCCATCCGTCGAGTTCGAAACTCGAACGGTACGAACGTGTCGAGCCATAGAATGCGATCGTGGATTTCATGCTCTCCACGGACTTCGCGAGCGAATCCTGGTCTTTGGCGGTGCAGAGAAATCCGCCGCCGCTGATCTGGAAGTTCGCCCACTCTGAGGCAGGCCGACCCGATTTTTCAAAACCCTTCTTCAGATGTGGAAACGCGATTCGATCGAGATACTTGCGCGTGACGATTCCGTGCAAACGCACGCCATCGCAAACCTCGCCTGCAACTTCGAGCATCCGATCCTGCACGGCCGCGATCAGCACGGGGATGTGCGGATGCTCCTGCGGAGGCGGCGAGAAGTTCGGCGTCATCAGGCTGATGTTATAGTGCTCGCTCCGAAAGTCGAGCTTCTCGCCCGTCTGCCAGGTGCGCCAGCATGCGCGCATCGCACCGACGTAATCCTTCATACGTTGCGCGGGCTTGGACCACGGCATCCCGAAGCGCCGCGTCACGTGCCCTTTCACCTGCGAGCCGAGGCCGAGCACGAGGCGGCCGCCGCTCATGCGCTGAAGGTCCCACGCGGTGTACGCGGTATCGACGGGGCTCTTCGTGAAGCAGAGCGCGATGCCGGTGCCGAGCTCGATCTTCGAGGGCTCCTGCGCGGCCACTGCCAGTGCCAGATAGGGATTGTGCTGCGTCTCAGCCACGACGATAGCGTCGTAGCCGAGCGCCTCGGCCTCGCGCACCTGCGCGCGCATCGTCGACCAGGTCGGCTCGGGCCGTTTGCCGCCCTGCTGCATCTCGGGCGTGTAGGCCGTTCCCCAGTTCAATCCGCGTTCAAGCTTTATTGACTGTGCCATGCGGCGGTTATCGCGTTCAGCCGGTGCAGGTGTCAAGCGACGCTGGCACTCGAGGTCGTCCTGCGATGCGCGGGAGATTTTTCGCCGCGTATTCGCGTCGGCGTAAGAATTTGGTAACTCATCGCCGCGAAAATTAAGCGGACGATTTCACATTCGTGGGGCGGTTCAGTATCGGCCGTCCCTTTTTCATTTCGAATCGATCTTCGAACGCCGGGCTTATCAAAGATTGCCGATCAGCCATCGCGTCTGATTGCTCGCGCGCTTCTTCGCCGCCGTCGCGTCGAATGGCGCGGCAGCATCGGTCTTCTTCGCGAACAGCGCGCGATGCTTTTCAACTTCGCCGATCGCCCAGTCGCACCAGCGAATGTTCTCTTCCATCCATTCGATACCGCGCCGGAGGGTGAAGTAGGAAAACATCATGTTCACATCGGGATACTCAGTCGAATAGGAAAAGACCATTCGCTCGATGTCACGATAGACATTCAAATACTCGCGCCATGCCTCGCGCTCTTCGACCAGTTTCTCGCGCGCGCCGTCTGCCCCGAGGTGTCCCAGGAAACGGCATCGAAGGAGAGGAGCGTGCTTCAGCTTGAGTCCCTCGAACGGACTCTGAAGCCATTCGATCAACACGCGCTGACCTTCAGGAGTGATCGTGAACAGGCGCTTGTTGGGACGACCGTGCTGGATCACGTCGCGGCTGCGGATGAGACCGACGGTCACCATCCGCTCGAGAGTAGGGTAAATCTGCCCCGCATGAGCGTGCCAGTAGTGTGCCGTCGAGTAGTTGAAGAGCTTGACGATATCGTAGCCGGAAATCTCCGGCACCTCGGCGATGATCCCGAGCAGCGCGTGTTCGAGCTTCGCCTTGATCGCGCGGCGCGGCGTAAGCGCGAGCCGCCGCGCGCTATTCGAGCGAACCGGCGGTGTGATGCCGCCCGTCTTTCGTCTTGCAGCCATCCGCTATTCTCACTCGCCGTCAGGCCGGCACCCAATTGCCGTGGAAACCGAACGGCACGCGATGCGGCGCCTTCACGCGCGCAACGGGCTGGCCGGAGAAGTTCTTCGCGTCAACGATCGCGAGCTCGCTCGAGTTCAGCGCGGGATCGTACCACACCGCGAGCACCCAGCCGTCGTCCTCAGCCGCTCCGGGAGCGCGCGGAACGAAGACAGGCTCGCCCGGATACTTGCCGCCGCCGAGGCTCTGCGTCTCGAGCTTGCTTGCCGCATAGTCGCGCTTCGCGATGAGGTTGAAGCCCATCTCCTCGCGCCGCTGATCGCGATGCGCCGCGAAGTATCCGTAACGGTGCTTCTTGCCGGCCAGGCGCTCATCAAAGCGCGGAAACTCGGACGAGGTATCGTCGATCTGGTTTTGCTTCAGGCCGCCGTCCTTTAGATTCAGCGTCCAACGCCACGGCAGCGGAGGATTGCCAAACGAGTTGCCGGTCATGTCGAGCGACCGCATCCGGCATCCATCAACGACGAGAGCGCCGTTCTCCTCGTATGCGTTCAGGAAGTGGAAAACGTAGAAAGCGTCATCGTGGAACCATTTCACTTCGCCGGTCGCGCGATTCAACGCACCGATTTTCGTTCCATGCTGCGGCTCCCACGCGAGCAGCGGCTCGCCCTTGCCCATCTTCTCGACGCGGAAGACGGACGGGCAGACAAAGAAGATCGCGTAGCTATCAGTCGCGATAAAGTCGTGCATCATCACCGGCAACCCGGATTCGATCGAGCGCGACTCGAGTAACCGGCCTGAACGATCGGCTCGATACCACGTCACATACGGCGGGAAGGGCTGGTACCCGAAGAACAACAGGTCGCCGTTCTTCGGATCGAACTTTGGATGCGCCGTCACGGGTCCGGTCATCTTGCCGCCGAAATCGTAGAGGCCAACCGTCTCGAGCGTCTCCGGCTTGAGCTCGTGCGGCAGACCCGCCTCCCACAGCGCGAGCAAGCGGTTGGCGTATCCGATGATGTTGGTGTTGCCAGCATTCTTGAACGGCGCGCGATCGGGCGGCACCTCTGACGTTTGTCCGAGCAAGCCGCCATAGAGCGCCCTGCCCTCCTTCATCTCGGCCTTGAGACCGTCGGTGCGCACGTAGCGATTGCGATACGCGGCGCGACCGTCGCGCAGGATGAACGCATGCGCCATCCCGTCGCCGTCGAACCAGTGATAAGGACCGAGAGGTTTGAAGTGAGGGTTCGGCCCGATTCGATAGAGGGCGCCGTTCAGTTCGCGAGGAATTTCGCCCTCGACTTCGAGGTCGTAGGCGTCGCCCTCCTCGCGCCAGGGGGCGAAGTTGCCGTTGAGGTAGGGATTATCAGAATTCCACATGGGCTTGAGTTCCTCCTCCGTGCTCATTTGCTTCATTCTTTTCATAATACAAAATTGAAATATATGCAAGCGGCTGCCGCACCTCGCTTGCATGCACGCAGCCCCAGTCTTGCATTGAGACTACGGTTCCAAGCCTCTAAGATGAGATCATGCTACGTGATGCTGCCCTCTTCGCGGCGGGCCTGTTCGCCTGGACGCTCGTGGAATACGTGATCCACGGCACGCTCGCGCACGCGCATCGCACTTTCGTCACCGAGCGGCACATGGTGCACCATCGTGACCCGTCCGCCGTGTTCGCGATTCGCCTCTGGCCATTGGTCGCGCTGCTTTGGATCATCGGCCTCGCGAGTTGGGGCTTCGGCGGCCCGATGGTCTTCTTCAACGGATTGCTATTGGGCTTCGCCGCGTATGAGTTCGCGCATTATCGAATTCACTTCCGCATGCCTGCCAACGCGTTCGAGGCGCGGCTCCGCGCGCGCCATCTCGCGCACCATTCCGGCGTTCCCGGTGCATGGTTTGGCGTGACGACACGGCTTTGGGACGTCGTCTTCGGTAGCGAGCCCGAGCCCTCGAGACGCGACGCTCTGCTCGCGCGTGCGGCGGCCGTTGCGCCGCTTCAGGGCCCGAGCAACTTCGGCCGCATCACCCGCTCGATCGCCGCCTCACGCTGAGCGCAGCAGGCATCTTGCTTCATATCTCAAGCCGAGATATTGAGCCGATATAAGTGTACGAGGGATCGATCAGATCGTCGCGCAGCGCGGCTGCAGCGACCAGACTGCGGTTGGCGAATCGAAGCCTGCCCGAGCCGATGTCTTTCGAGCAGACGCCGCCGCGCATGGACATCAAGTTCCCGATCCTTGGCTTCCTGATGGAGGCCGAGGCTACCGGGTACGACCTGCGTCGGCGCTTTCTCGATCCGATCGGATTTTTCTATCGGGTGAGCGACGGCTCGATATATCCCGCGCTGAAGCGGCTCGCGCGCGAGGGCCTCGTCACCGTGCGTACCGAGCGCCATGGGCGCCGCACGCGCAAGGTCTACGCCATAACCACGTGCGGGCGTGAACGATTCGTACGGATGCTGCGAGAGCCGGCGGCGCCGGTATTCATTTTCGACGAGATGCAAGTGAAGGTCTATTTCGCCGATCATGATCCTGCGTCGGCGCTCGATCATTTGGAGCACGCAATTCGCGACGACAGCGAGCACGCAGCCTGGCTGAAGAAGGTCGTCGCTCGCATGCGGCGCGAAGGGAGCAGCCCTTTTCGCCGCGTCGTGGTTGAACTCGGGCAGGCGGTCGTCGAGGCGAAAGTTCGAGTGCTCAAGAAACTGGCCGAGGAATTGCAAGACGAAATCCGAAACTTGACCAAAGGTCACAATCGTGGCCGCACCGTGCGTCCCGCTGCCGCCAGATGAACGCCTAAAGGGAGGCTTGAATGGATTCCAAGTTCGCAGTCGATCTCGAGCACGTGGTCCGCACCTACAAGCGCGACGAATTCGAAGTCCACGCGCTCGACGACGTAACTATCCAGGTTCCGGAAGGCCGCTTCGTAGCAATCATGGGCCCGTCCGGCTCCGGCAAGACCACGATGCTGAATCTGATTGCCGGCATCGACCATCCTACTTCCGGCCGCGTCGCGGTCGGTGGCGAGGAAATCACGGGCATGAAGGAGCGCGACCTCGCGGCGTGGCGCGCACGTCACATCGGGCTCGTGTTCCAGTTCTACAACCTGATCCCTGTGTTGACCGCATTCGAGAACGTCGAGTTGCCGCTGCTGCTCACGAATCTCGGGAAAGCTGAGCGGCGCGAGCACGTCGAAACCGCTCTCAAGGTGGTCGGTCTCGCCGACCGCATGGATCACTATCCGCGCCAGCTATCAGGCGGTCAGGAGCAACGCGTCGCGATCGCGCGCGCGATCGTTACTGACCCGACGATCGTGGTGGCCGACGAGCCGACTGGGGATCTCGATGCCAAGTCAGCCGAGGATATCCTCGGCCTTATGGTCGATCTCAACCAGCAGTTTCACAAAACGATCGTGATGGTCACGCACGATCCGCGCGCTGAGCGCTACGTTGATACCGTGTATCGCCTCGACAAGGGCGTACTCGCGGGCGTCGAGCCGGGCAAGCGCGCGCGTGGCGCCGAAGCGGCCGAAGCATCGGCCTGAACGAGTCGGGCAATGAAGTACGCGATGCTGGTGCTTAAGAATCTGCTGCGCAGCAAGCGGCGCACGATTCTGACCGTACTCTCGATTGCCGTGTCGCTCTTCATATTCTCCGCACTGGTGAGCCTGCCAGCGGTCGCCAACCAGGTGCTGAGTGACACGGCATCTTCGGTGCGGGTCGCGTGTCACAACAAGGCCGGCGTCACATACAACATGCCCGAGGCCTACAAGCAGCGCATCGCGCTGACCAAGCACGTAGTCGAGGTGGTCCCGCAGAGCTGGTTTGGCGGTGTCTATCACGAGATGTCCGATCAGTTTCCCAACTTTGCTATCGATCCCGAGCAAGCCGAGGCAATGTGGCCGGATTGGGGCGTGACGCCCGAACAGTGGCAGGAGTTCCGTTCGCTCCGAACCGCGTGCATTGTCGGCGCAGGGACGATGAAGCGCTTCGGCCTTCACATCGGTCAGCAGATTCAGCTCCGCGGCACGGTCTATCGCTTCAACGTCCAGCTCAAGATTGTCGGCGTGATGGGCGGTAAGGCGCCGCCCAATTTCCTCGTCTTTCGCCGCGACTATCTCGAAGAAGCCGAGGGCCGTCCCGGATTCGTTGACAACTTCTGGGTGCGCGTCGATAAGTCGGAAAATGTTCCGCAAGTCATTGCCGCCCTCGATGAAGGCTTCGCCAACTCGTCGGCCGAAACCAAGAGCGAAACCGAGGCCGCATTCGTAAGCACCTTCGTCAATCAATTCAGGTTCTTCTTCAAGCTCGCCGAAATTCTGGGTTTCATCGTGGTGATTACGATCGGCCTCGTCGCCGCTAACACCGCCGCGATGTCGATCCGCGAGCGGCGCGGCGAGATCGCCGTGATGCGCTCGATCGGCTTCACTTCACGCACAATCCTGTCCTTGCTCCTCAGCGAATCACTCCTGATCGGCCTTATCGGCGGTGTCATCGGCTGCGGCACGGCCTTCATCGTGCTGCACCTGTTCACCGTCGGCTCCTCCGCGATGGGCGCGTTTGGCGATATTCAGATGCCGCCCTTCGTGCTGGTGGGAACGCTCGTCATCGCCGCGATGATCGGAATCTTGAGCGCGCTCGTCCCCGCGATGTCCGCATCGCGCCGCAACATCGTTGATGCCCTTAGGACGGTGGTCTGACGTGGCAGTCCCACTGAAATACAACCTCCGCAGCCTGCTCGTGCGGCGCATCTCGACCGCGATGACGGGAGGCGGAATTGCGCTCGTGGTCGCGGTGTTCGTGATCGTGATGGCGATGGTCGCCGGGTTGAACTCGACCATCTCCGATACCGGCTCGCCCGACAACATGATCGTGATTCGGCGCGGCGCGACGACCGAGACGTACTCCGCAATTCAGCTTCCGCAGTTCGACGCGATGAAGTTCCTGCCGCAGATCCAGCGCGACAAGGCCGGCAATCCGATGGCCTCGCCTGAGTTGCCGGTGCAAATGCTGATGCAGAAAATCGGCGGCGGCACCGACAATATCGTGATGCGCGGTGTGCTGCCGGTTGCGCTTGAGGTCCACGACAAGGTCCACATCATCGAGGGCCGGATGTTCAAGCCCGCCGTCAATGAAGTAATCGTCGGCAAGGGTCTCGTCGGCCGCTACGAAAACTGCGCGCTCGGCTCGACGCTGCATCTCGGCCGCGGCAACTGGAAGGTGGTTGGAATTTTCGACGCCGCGGGCAGCTCTTTCGAATCAGAAGTCTGGGGCGACATTCATAACGTGCAGGACGACACGCAGCGTGGCGCCTACTACGCCGACGTTCGCTTGAAGCTCCTGCCTGGCGCGGATCAGGCCGCGCTGATTCAGCGCATCGCCGACGATCCGCAAATCAATCTGCAGGCCGAGTCGGAGCCCGACTACTATAAGGATCAGGCGGTCGTCGCGGAGCAGATGCGCGTGCTCGGGATGGTCGTCGCGATCATCATGGCGGTCGGCGCGATCTTCGGCGCGATGAATACGATGTACGCCGCGGTCTCGACGCGCACCACCGAGATCGGCACACTGCGCGCGCTCGGCTTCTCGCCCGCAGCCGTGATGACCTCGTTCCTGACCGAGGCGCTGATGCTCGCGCTCGCCGCCGGCATCGTTGGGATCATCCTCGCCATGCCGATCAATGGCCTCTCAACAACCTTCGGCAACTTCGTGACCTTCTCTACGCTCGCGTTCAGCTTCCAGGTGACGCCGCGTATAATGCTCGAAGCGATTATCTTCGCCGCCGTGATGGGCGTGTTCGGTGGATGGTTGCCGGCGCGGCAGGCGATGCGCATGCGCGTGGTCGATGCGCTCAGGAGCGTGTGACGTGTCCGCAGAATCGCCCCGTGGCCCGAATATCCGCGAGCTAGAATCGCTCCGAATCCAGCGGAGCCCCAAGCCCGCAAAGCCGAGCCGCCTCGTGCCGTGGGCAATAGGCGCGGGTGTGCTGGTTGTTGTCGCAGCGCTCGGCTTCATCGTCTATCAGCGCACGCTCGGCCGCCCGCCCGAAGTGCAGACTGCGGTCGTTACCTTCAAATCCTCCGGCCAGCCCGGCGTGTTGCTCACCGGCTCCGGCTACGTCGTGACCAAGGAAAAGTACATCACGGTCGGCACCAAGATTCAGGGCCAGATTGTCGAGGAGCCGATCGAAGAGGGCAAGATCGTAAAGAGGGGCGACCTGCTCGCGCGGATCGATGACCGCGACTACCAGGCGTTGCTGCGGCAGGCGATCGCCGATCGCGATCTTGCGCAAGCCAACCTCGTGCTCGCGCGTGAGCGTGTTGTGCGCTACCGCGAGCTCTACAAAAACAAGGTCGCGGACAAAGATCAACTCGACGATGCCGAAAATCAACTCTCAGTTGACGAGGCCGCTCTAGCCAAGGCGCAGAACGCGATCGACTACGCCAAGTACTACGTAACGCTGTGCGTCATTAAATCGCCAATCAACGGAATCGTGCTGAGCAAGGTGCACGAAGTCGGCGACACGATCAACTATGGCGGCGATATCCAGGCCGGCGGCGGCGTATCGGATATCGTTACGCTCGCCGACACCGACGACATGCGCGCCGAGGTCGATATCAACGAGAGTGATATCGCCAAGGTCACGATGGGCGAGCCGGCGCAGGTGATCCTCGACGCTTATCCCGACAAGCCGTTCGCCGCTCAGGTCGTGAAGATCTATCCAGAGGCCGACCGGCAGAAAGGAACGGTGAAGGTTGCCGTCCATATAATCGAGCCCGACCTTTCGATCGTTAAGCCTGAGATGAGCGCGAAGGTTACTTTCCTCGCGAGCACACCGCAGAAGCACGAGGCGCCTCTCGTGCTGGTGCCGAAGAAGGCGCTCATCGGTGACAACAATCCCAACGCGGTGTGGGTGGTGCGCAACGGCGTCGCGGTCCGCACGCCGGTTACGACGGGGCGCGAGTTCCAGGATGGCGTCGAAGTGAAATCCGGCCTCAGCGGCGGCGAAACGGTTATCGTCGTACCGCCACCGAATATCCGCGACGGCCAAGAAGTCACCGCCGTGCAGGCATAGCCCGTCACGCGTCTTTTTTTCGTCTCCACCCACCCGCTCTGAAACAGCCTCTCCCTCCGGCCCTCCGGGAGAGGCTTAGAGCATCGCGCGGGAGCTTTTTGATTCACCTCCGACCGCGCACCACTTGTAACAGTCGCTCTCCCGGTGCGCGGCTTCCGCCTGCGGCGTCAGCCGCGGGCGAGGTTGTTCTCAAGGCATGAAAGCGGGGAGCGGTGCGCGACGCGCATCGCTCCCCGCCTTCACACCCGTCATTGCTAGCATGCTGAGCGTCGCGAGTCTGCGAGCGAGGTCGACGGATCAGGGCGACCACGACGCTGATGCTCCAGCATCGTACGTCGCTCTACCTTGTCTTCTTAACGTTCACCCCTGCAGTTGCGACGAGAGATTCAAAATCTCCTGCAGCGTCTGGTTGTAGCGGTAGAACTTGTCCTCGCGCAGTTGATCTGTCGATTCGAGCCACATCTCCTCGCCCATCAACGCGAGCGAGCTGAGAGTATGCCTCAACTGCGGCCGGCCCGATTCGGCGATCTCGCCGAGCATCCGGTTCCACACCGATCGTTTCGCGCAGATCACAAAGTCCGGATCGAACTGCTCCACATCATTCAGAAGCGACGCGTCGGTGACCTTGTATCCGTCGAGCACGACGCCGACTACAACCTCGCCGCCATTCGACGTCTCCTCCGGGATGACGCGGATCCCGAAGCGCGTCTCCGCGTAGCCGAGGCGTTGAAAAAGAGCGCCCTCGGCCTCCATCAAGCCGCCCAGGGCGAGAAACCATGCGGGCTCAGGAAACGACGGCATCGCTCGCCGACTCGGTGAGCTTCGAAAAATCCGTCGGCAGGATGCATCGCGGGCGCCGATCGAGTCCGGCCGAGTCGCAGCGCTGCAGGTACTCGTGCACGATTCGTCGCCAGAGCTGCCCCTGCATCTCCATGCCCTTGTCGAAGTTCTTCACGCCGCCGCCCATCAGGATCGCCATCGGCTCGACCGACTCGGGCACGCTGAAGGTCTCGAGCAGGATCCGCTCGGCATCGTCGAGCTGCTCGTGCACTTCCTCCGCCACTGCGGGATTCGCCTTGAGCTGCGCGCGCAGATGCATGGTGCCGTAACCGACGTGGCGCGATTCATCCTGCATACAGCGGCGGAAGATTTCCTGGTCCACGCGGCTCGCCGCGATAAACTCGCCCTGCCGGAACATCGTCAGCACGAATCCTTCGCCGAGCAGATGCAACCTGCCGGTCTGCGCCGAGAAGCTGGGCGCGTCGAAGATGCGCTTGAGTGAGAGCTCGCTGAGCGCGCTCGCCGTGCCGAGTCCGCCGCCATTCGCGAGGGCGCGCTTGCGGAACACGTCCATGTGGCGCGCCTCGTCCATCGCCTGCGTCGCGAGAAACATCTTCACTTCGAAGAAGTCCTGGTTCATTTGGCTCATCCATCGCGTCGGCGCGTCGGCCGCGATGAACTCGACTTCAGTGAGGAAGGTACAAAGCTGGCACATCGCGCGCTCGAGGTCGTCGGGCAGCGGCTTCAGCTCCGACCACGGAATATCGCGTGCCGAGCTCCACTGCCGCGCGACCGCCTCTTCATAAAGTTCCGCCGCGTTGTCGGCCCACACCTCAGCCTTCTCGTTGAGCGTGAAGCCGAGAGAGGGCAGGTTGTCGGGAATCACTGCGCCGCGCGGCGCCATCGACTTGTGCTCGCCGCCATGCTCCGGGATAAGGCCGTAGCTGCCAATTTGAATGTCCTTGAGGCGGAGCCCCAGGTTGCCCGGCTTCGCGCGCACGCCCCACTCCGCCATGTTGTCCATCCAGGCGAGGTCGGGAGTGCCCGTCTTGTAAAGTTTCTGCAGATAAACCGAGGGTTCCAGCTTGACGCGGGCCTCGGAGCCAATCCTTTCTTCATCCTTGATGTGCACGCTGGACATGATGGCCTCCACAACCGACATGGCGTCGGAATCGGGTTTCCGTTGAGGTATCAAAATCAGTCTAACACTGCAAATCGCCAAGGCCACACCGTGCGGAGGCGGGTTCGATCGTTGCGATTACACGCGCCGATATGATTAGTCATCGGCAAGTTGAAACTGCGGCGAAAGGTAAACCTCGATGGCTGAAACATTCGTACTCGTTCACGGAGCGTGGCACGGCGCGTGGTGCTGGGCGGCGGTGATCAATCAACTGGAGATACTTGGAGATCGCGCCTTCGCGGTCGATCTGCCCGGCCACGGCATGAATCGCGTCAACCGCGCGGCGGTGACGCTCGAGAGCTACGTCGATTCCGTCGTCGAATTCATCGAAGAGCGTGACCTTCGCGATGTGGTGATCGCGGGACACAGCCTGGGCGGCGTTACGATTCCGGGCGTCGCGGTGAAAATCCCGAAGCGCATCAAGCGCCTCGTCTGGGTCACTGCCCTCGTGCCACTCGAGGGCAAGCCGGTCCTCGATCCAGCGGCGCCGCCGAATCCTGCGATGGGCGAGCACCTGAGATCGGATCGATCGATCACGATCGAGGCGATGGGCGAGCAGTTCATGGCGGGCCTCGCCAACGACATGGCGCCTGCGGTCAGGGATTGGGTGCTGCAGGCGCTCTGCCCGCAGCCGATGGGTCCGATGGTCGGGCTCGCGCCGATGAACGCGTATTTCGCGACAGGAATTCCGTCGAGCTACATCGTGTGCGAGAGGGACGAGACGCCGATCGACAACGGCGCGGGATGGCATCCGCATTTCTCGAGCCGGCTCAAGAATCCGACGCTGAAGTTTATCAACTGTGGCCACGAGGTGATGTTCACCGCGCCAGTGGAATGCGCGCGGGCCCTGCACGACCTGGCGATAGGGAAATGAGGTCGCGCCACAACCCGCCGATTCTCGCTATCCCGGTCGCCTTGTCCCAGCGCTCCTTATCCTTGAATTCTGTCCCCTCTCCTTGTCCTAGTTGGAGAGGCTAGGGTGAGGTGCTGC
>JASHQJ010000541.1 GCA_030037595.1 Candidatus Binataceae bacterium | reverse complement strand
AGTTCGAAACCAAGGCCGAATACGCCGCCACCCTGCACGTCCGCATCGTAGTGGCGATATCCTGCCCCAGGGTTTCCGCTCTTTACCACCAAGGGCGTACTCAGCATGTTGATGTACATTGCGGGACCGGCTAAGGCGTAAGGTTTGAAGGCTTCCAGCTCGGCTAGTCCCAGCAGCCCGAGATCAAGATGATATTGCGCGGTGGGTTGCAGCGAGAGCGTGTACAACCAGCTGGAGAAGGGTGGATGGCCAAGTTGGCTCAAGAGATTAGCGTTGGTTTTTACGTGATTACCCTGCGTCCATCCGACCAGCATCTCGCCAGTTAAGAATCCGCCCGGAATCCCATCCTCATGTGTCAACAGGCGATGATTGAGATAGGCGGCATAGTAGAAACCGCCCGGCATGCCGTAAGGTGACTCGGACCAACCGGTACGGAAGCCGACCTCAAGCGGGATCGAATGTTGTTTCGTCGCAACATCACTCAACTCGGCCTGCATCTGTGAAATCTGCTGCACCTGTTGCTGCATCGCGGCGACGGGTTGAGCCGTCGCCTGCACCTGGGTCTTGAGCGCGTCGATTTCCTGGCGCTGCGAATTGAGCTGGTCCTGGATATTGTGGTTCTGAATCTCGAGCGTCCGGTTGCGTTCCTCGAGCTCATCGATTCGCTGCTGTAACTGCCGCGCCGTTAGTCTTGACCGAGTCGGCGAATCGCCGCTCGCGGACAAACAGCGCTGCGGCAGAAGCAGTTGAAGCGCGACCCCGATCGTCAACAAGTAGAGTGTATACCGACTTCCCATTTTTTTCCTCCCAGACAAAATAATTAAAACGCGCTAACGCGAGCTTCGCGCATACCCGCCGCCCACTTTATCGCGAGGTAGGATTCGTAAACTTGGCCTCGCTCGTCTGATAGTGACTAATAATCTTCTGCTCTCGCTTCGCGCCTAGTGGCGCCTCCAGTTCGCGCATGCTGTTCTTTACTATCTAAGTTTCTATTTTTCTTTTGCAGCAAAGTGCTGCATTCACGCTAGTTGGCCTTAGGTCTCACTTAGTCGAGTCGTCTTGCCAATCCGGCCTAGTGCACGCGTGTAATCTTCCTTCGCCGTTATCAGCTGAAAAACGCACCTCTTTTCACCACGCTTCATGAGGATCGGCTCGTATCTTGTGAAGCACGTGCCTGCCGCTGCTCCTCTAGTTGAAGTCTGCCCATAACGGAGTTGCGAGTTAAGGAACCAGTCAAAGACAACCTCTCATGTCGATAGACGGTGTGATGTCCAGTGTGGCGGTTCCCTCTTTACCAAGGTTAGAAAATTAATTGCCTCAAACCCTCTTTTGCATGCGGCTGCTGCGTTTTAAGGTCGATACTACGGCAATCCCAGTAATATGTTGGAAGTATTTGAGCACTTCTGTCTCAGTTCGAACTTGGCGCGTCTGGAACTAAAAGCCATTTTCCGCCGGTTGGCGCAGCGCCTGCAGCACGCAGAGCTCGCGGGACCAATTGCGCGACTGCGCGCAAGCTTTATCGCCGGCATCAAGACATGCCAATTGATTTCAAGCTCAGATTCGCAACCGTATATAGGTTTGAGCAAGGCTCGCAGCAACCTAACACGGACGGCAGGTAGTCCAGCTGAACGCACCCTTCGCTCGGCTCAAGAGCGCATCAATTTGGCTTCATCCGCAACAAAGGTGGCATATACCTGCCGTTCAAGCTCGCGGTAGCGCTTTAGAATGCTATCGGCGCGTTCGGGTTCGCCACGAATCTCCGCCAATTCTCTCATCTTTGCCTCGACCCACGCGAGGTGCCAACCTTCATCCGCACTTACAGCTTTTAGTACCTCAAGCGTCTCGCGGTCGGTGCCGGGCAGCCCCGCATGGGTATGATAACGATCCAGCGCTCGGGTTTCCGCAATCACCGTTAGCGCAAGCAATTCCAGGTTGTCTTTTGGCACCCCTACTCGTAGTCCGAGTCTGCGTTGATAACCGTCGTGAACAGCCAACGGAGCAGCTCCCAGATCGGCGATCCGTTTGGTCCACAGCCATGCATGCCGGGTCTCATCCGCAAGGTGTCGTGAAAGTTTCTTCTGCGAATCTGCATCGCGCAGACGGTTGTGCAAATTAAGAAGAAACTGTGCTCCCCGCAGCTCAGAGTCGCGGTAAAAGCTACAGACTATCACCAGCTTTCGCGTATCTTCAGTCACGGGCTATCTATTTCAGGCGGCGACAATGAGACGTTTTCACCTGAGCCCTAGTGAAGCCAGAGGGGCACGTTCCACAACTGGGCAGCGGGAAGATCCGGACGAGAGTGCTATAGAGCCAGGCTTTTGCTCAATTGGGTCGCGTAGACCAATCTCTTTGGCGTAATCACGCAGCGCCGGCATCACTTCCTGAGCAAAGAGCCGCATGCTAGTCATCCGATCCTTATTGCTGACGGGACCTTGTACGCTGAAGATGATAAAAATTCCTGGGCGTAATACTTCCATCAAAGTCTTAATTTTTGGCAGTGCCGTTTTCGGCGTACCTACCACAATCTGATATGCGGCTTGCGCCTTTTTGTAAGAGTTGAGTAGTTTGTTGCGCACGTCATTATAGTGTGAGCTGTCAGACCGCTCGGCAGTACTTTGCCGTAGCTTGTCGGCACTCACCCCAAGCCAGCTTCCACCGGGTTGGCGCGCAAGGCGTCGAGTTGCCTCGCGGGAGTTGTACCCCGGCGGCAGAGTGTGCTCCGGGCGCGAGAATGCCGCCTGCCCACCACCAAAGACGAAACCTCTACCCAATTCTTGTGCTCTTTCCTCGGTGTCAGCCAGAAAAGTGGGAACCAGGTAGCCGAAGTTTTCGGGACCTGCTTGGTAACCGAGTTTCGCCGCTTCGTCAGCATAAAAGTCCCAAAGGTCACACGTCGGACCGATGGCCGTACCGAGCCCAACGTAAGGATAGCGATGCTCTACACACCACTTCACTGTTTCGAGACTGAGCACGCCGGGAATCCACATCGGCGGATAAGGCTTCTGCAGCGGAAGCGCCCATGGGTTCACGTGTCGATAACGAAAATGCTTACCTTCGTACCGCCAGGGGCCTGGTCTGGTCCAGGCCTGAATGATAAAATCGTGTGCTTCGTTGAAATACTCGCGATTGTAAGCTGGGTTGGCGTTGTTGAAAAACTGTTCACTGCCGGCGCCGCGTACCCACCCCGCAACCAGGCGCCCACGCGAGATTAGATCGATCTCCGCCAACTCCTCCGCCATACGCAAGGGATGCTTTATGACTGGCAGGGGATTTCCCACCAGGACGATTCGTACCTTCGAGGTGATTCGGGCGAGAATTGCCGCCTCGACGTTCATCACGCTGCCCATGCAGAAAGGGGTACCATGATGTTCATTGAGTGCTACCGCATCGAAGCCTAGTTGCTCGGCGTAGCACGCCTCGTCGAGATAGTAGTTGTAGTCGTCGGAACCCTTCTGAGGATCAAAATAGCGATTTGAGACTGCGAAAAACGCCTGGTTCCTTAGGACCTCATCTTCAGGTACCCAACGATAAGGGCGCTCGGTGAAATAACCGATCTGCACAATCGAATCCTCCTTTCACTCCCGAAGAAAACTCCTAACGAGTCGCAGGAACTCAAGCGCATTTTCTATTTCGGGGCGATGTCCGACATTTTCGATTTCCGCAAGCTGCGCATTCGCCAAGACAGCCTCGTAGGTTTTGATACACGATCGCGGCACCACTGCATCCTTAGTGCCTCGTATCAGCAAGATGGGCAGAGTCAAACTTTCAAGCAGGTATAGGAGACTCGGATTGTACATGAATGGATCCCATCCGAGCCGGGCGGTTTCGGTCCGGGCATCCTCGAATGCTTCGAACTGCTCTGGTGTCATCTCGCCGCCGTAGATTTTTCCGAACTCGACGGTATTGACTGTATCAGCGACGGTCGCCCGCAAATGGCTGCGGATGGTCATGGAAAGAAAATCGAGAATCTCGCCGCGCTCGGGCTTAATGCCCATGGGAGCAACCAGAACCAATCGCTTGAAGATCTTTGGATCCGCCGCCGCCATCTCAGCGGCGACGAATCCACCCGCGGAAAAACCGATTGCATCGATCGGCTCCAACCGTTGCTCCCGCAGAAACCGTGAATAGAATCCGGCCAGGTCGCGGTAGCTCGCGATCCAATCCAGTTTTGGCGTCTTTCCGAAGCCAGGCTGCAAAGGAATTAGCAGGGTCCTTTGCTCGGCCAGCCTGTCATTCCAGGTCATCCACCCCGGATAGCCTAGTTCGTCATGCAAAATCAG
>JASHQJ010000540.1 GCA_030037595.1 Candidatus Binataceae bacterium | reverse complement strand
TGCGGGTGAGGCCCCGAATCTGAAATAAGCAATCAGAAACGCAATGATCGCCTACTGACCGGCGGTAGCGAACCAGTCGGTCCATCACTGCATCCCAGGCCGAAGCCAGGAAAGGAGTGAGCGATGTACGACCTTATTATTCGCAACGGTACGATTATCGACGGCAGCGGGATGCCCCGCTATCGCGGCGATGTCGCAATCGAAGGTGGCCGCATCTCGGCACTCGGAAAGATCCGCGACGGTGCTCGCGAGACGATCGATGCTGAAGGGCACGTGGTCTCACCCGGCCTCGTCGATGCGCACACGCACATGGACGCGCAGGTCTTCTGGGATGCGCTAGGCACCTGCTCATGCTGGCACGGCGTCACTTCCGTCGTGATGGGCAACTGCGGCTTCTCACTTGCGCCGTGCGGCGAGAAGGACAAGCTGCTCGTGATGCGCAACCTCGAGCGCGCCGAGGACATCTCGCCTGAGGCGATGGAGGCCGGCATCAAGTGGTCGTGGACCACTTTCGCCGAATACCTCGACGCGGTTGATCGCCTGCCCAAGGGAATCAACTACGCCGCCTACATGGGACACTCGGCGCTCCGCACCTACGTGATGGGCGAGCGCGCGTTCGAAGAGAAGGCTACGTCAGAAGACCTCACGATGATGCGCGAGGAGCTGCGTAACGCGATCCGCGCCGGCGCGATCGGTTTCACCACCTCGCGCACGAGTAATCATCAGACGCCCGACGGCCGCCCCGTCGCGAGCCGAATCGCCAACTGGGACGAGGTTCGAAGCCTGGTCGGCGTGATGGGCGAGCTTGGCGCGGGCATCTTCGAGATCGCCGGCGAAGATACTGGCGCCGAAGGCGAGCGCCTCAACGATTATCTCGCGCGCCTCAAGGCGCTCGCGGTCGATACCTCCGTGCCGGTGACGTTCGGGATGTTCTCGTCGCGCCGCGCGCCGGATTACTGGCGGCGATACTTCAAGATGGCCGATGAGACCGCCGAGGCCGGCGGCCGCATGTTCATCCAGGTTCACAGCCGCTCGCTCAACGTCCTGCTCTCCTTCGAGACGGTGATGCCGTTCGATCGCATCCCGGCGTGGCGCGAGATTCGAAAGCTGCCCCTCTCCGAGCAGGAAGCCGCGCTGCGTAATCCTGAGACCCGGCGCAAGCTGGTGGCGGCGGCGCATGAGCGCACCCCCGATCAGGCCAAAGCTGTTGGCGCCGAGGCGCGGATGGGAGGCTTCAAGTGGATATTCCCGCTCGACAAGCCGATGCCGCCGTATCGCTCGGTCGCTGATATCGCTGAGTCCGAGAACAAGGACCCGATCGACGTCATCATCGATCTCGCGCTGGAGAAGAACCTGAAGCGCTTCTTCATGCAGACCTTGGTCAACGAGAACCAGGACCATGTGCTCGAGATGATGAAGAACAAGCGCTCGGTCGTGACCTTCTCCGATTCGGGCGCGCACGTATCGCAAATCATGGACTCGTCGCTGCAGACGCACGTGCTCAGCTACTGGGTGCGCGAGAAGCAGGCGCTCACGCTCGAAGAGGCGATTCGGCTCTTGAGCTTCGTGCCCGCGTATCACTGGGGGCTCAAGGGACGCGGATTGCTCCGCGAGGGCAACGTCGCAGACGTGATCATCTTCGATCCCGACAAGATCGCGCCGAAGCTGCCCGAGCTGGTGCACGATCTGCCCGCGGGCGCGCGCCGGCTGAAGCAAAAGTCAGAGGGCCTGCTCGCGACTGTCGTCGGCGGCCAGGTCGTGCTGCGCAACAATGAGCACACGGGAGCGCTCCCGGGGCAGTTGCTGCGCGGTCCGATGGCGGCGCGGGCCTGAACGCGATCGCCGCGAATCCAGCATCCGGCCTGGATGGGCGATTTCCTAATCGACGGATCAAAGACGGCTGCGCTCACGCTCGTGCTTGCGCACGGCGCGGGCGCGGCCATGGATTCGCCGTTCATGAACGTGATCGCCAAGGGCGTTGCGGAAGAAGGCTTTCGCGCCGTCCGCTTCGAATTTCCCTACATGCGGCGCCGCCGCGAGAGCGGCAAGGGCGGCGCGCCCGATTCGCCGTCGATCCTGATGCAATCCTGGCGCGACGTGATCGCCGAGCTCGGCCCTGAGCGGCTCGTGATCGGCGGTAAGTCGATGGGCGGGCGAATCGCGAGCATGGTCGCTGACGAGGCCAAGGTTCGCGGCCTCGTTTGCCTCGGCTATCCGTTTCATCCGCCGGGACGATCGGAAGGGACCCGCACGAAGCATCTCGAGAATCTGAAGACGCCCGCGCTGATCCTGCAGGGCACGCGCGATTCGTTTGGTACGCCCGACGACGTCAAGCGTTACAAGCTCTCGCGCAAAATCCGCGTGGAATGGATCGAGGACGGTGACCATTCCTTCAAGCCGCGCGCGAGAAGCGGCCGCACCGAGAGCGACAATCTCGGAGCCGCGGTCGCGCATATCGTGAAATTCATGAAGTCGCTTTGAGTGGGGAGGCTCGATGAGCGAGATAGAAACTGTTGGACTCGGAATCTACTTCGACGACTTGCCGGTGGGGCGCAAGTTCAAAACTGTCGGCCGCACCATCACGGAGCCCGACCTCGTCAACTTCATTTCGTGCACCGGAATGCTGGAAGTAGCGTTCACCAATCTTGAATTCATCGCTAACGAATCCGCGATCAGAGGGCGCTTCGTGCCGGGCGCGCTCGTTTACTCGTTCGCCGAGGGACTCGTGATGCAGTCAGCGGTGCAGGGCGTCGGCCTCGCGTTTCTCAACATGAACCTCGACATCAAGGCGCCGACCTTTGTCGGCGACACGATTCATGTCGAGTGCGAGGTCATCGAGAGCGAGCTGAGCAAGACGCATCACGATCGCGGACTTGTTCGCACGCGCACCACGTCGTCAAGCAGGACGGCAGTGTACCACTCGTCTATACGCCGCTCAGGCTGATGAAGTGCCGCCGCCCGCGATGACGACGGCGGTCACTGCGCCATGAAGCCGCCATCCACCGGCATCGGCAGACCCGTCACGTAGGACGCGTGATCCGAGCATAGCCAGGCGACGCTCTCGCCGATCTCCTCCGGCTCGCCTAGACGCTTCAGCGGACCGCCGCGAGCGAAACGCTGCTCGGCGTCGGGCCGCTCACCGAGGAGTCGCGCCATCATCGGAGTGCGAATCGGCCCGGGGCAGACCGCATTCACGCGAATACCGTGGCGTCCGTACTCGATCGCGGCCGCTCTCGTGAGGCCGGCCACGCCGTGCTTCGCCGCGACGTAGGCTGGCATCCCGCGCACGCCGGCAAGTCCCGCGCCCGAGGAGGTATTCACGATCGCGCCGCCTTTACCCTGCTTCAGAAGCTGATCGATCTCGGCCTTCATGCAGAGCCACACTCCCGTCAGGTTGATCGCGATCACGCGGTCCCAGTTCTCGCGCGTGCATTCGTGAGTGAGGCCGCCCTGGCCCTCGATACCGGCGTTGTTGAATGCGCAATCGAGGCGGCCGTAGGTGGCGATGGTCTTGGCGATCGCGGCGGCGATGTCACTTTCCTTTGAGACGTCGGTGCGGATGAAAATCGCCTCGCCGCCGCTGTCGGTGATCGAGGCAAGCGTCTGCTGGCCGCCGTCTTCGACCACGTCGGCGAGGACGAGCTTTGCGCCTTCGCGCGCGAATATCTTGGAGGTGGCGCGTCCGATTCCCGATCCCGCGCCGGTGATGAGCGCGACTTTGCCTTCGAGGATTCCTGCCATGTGCGTGGCTCCTTCAATTGCGCGCTCCCAAGGAGCTGCGCATTTCGCTCGTCCTCGACGTATACAACTCCGCGTCGAGAATTGCCTAACGCTGCTTGGGCAGTCGCCGGAACGACCAGAAGCGCACGCCGGTTGAGCCGGCCTCTTCGCCGTTCACGATCAGATCGAAACCCTGCTTCTTATAGAAGGCGACGTTGCGCTCGTGCTCCGTCTCCAGATAGCAGGGGACGCGCGCGGCGTCGGCGCGCGCGAGCACCGGCCGCATCAGCGCGCGGCCGAGTCCACGCCCCTGCAGGCGCGGCTCGACGCCGAGCAGGAACAGGTACCAGCAGTCGTCATCCATGTCGCGCTGGCGCGCCTGCCATTCGCGTCCGACCACCTCGCGGTAACGCTGGTACGCAGCATCACCGATTATCGCCGCGATCTCATGCATGCCCGAGGCAACCATCTTCTCGCGCGGCCAGGTCGCACCCGGCGGCATCCAGAGCGCGACGCCTGCGAAGTCCTCAGTCGTATGCACTTCGCCGGCGAGTGTGCCGAAGCGAATCATGCGCGCGTAAACTTCGGGTAGGAGCCGCGTGCGCTCCGCTGCGTCGGGAATCGAGTAAGTCATCAGCGGATCGTCGTGGAAGGCGCGCGCGAGTAGTGCCCCGGCGGCAGGGATCTGCGATTCAGTCAGCGGTTCGATTTTCACGCTCACGCCAGCATCCTCGCACACGATCCCGCCGCTGCGAAATCTTGCGTCGGCTGATTCTGCCAACTGAGCGGCCGGTTTGACGGCCTTCTCGACCCTCGATAGATTCGCGGCGAAACGCCTCGATGCGCTACTGTTGAGGTGATCCGATGGCTTTTTCTTTCGACATCGCTCCGCTCGACGCCACCTTTGGTGCAATCGTTACTGGCATCAAGGTCACAACCCTCGACGACGCGACTTTCCGCGATCTCTACGCCACCTGGTTGAAATACGCGCTGCTGATTTTTCCCCATCAGCATCTGAGCCGCGACGAGCAGATCGCGTTCGCCAAGCGATTTGGCAATCTCGAGTTCGAGTTTGCGCCGATCAGTAACGTCAGGGCCGACGGTACGCTTATCAACGAGACCGAGCACAGTGATGTAGTCAAAATCCTGCAGGGCAACATGGGATGGCATTGCGACAGCACCTACATGCCGGTGCAGGCGAAGGGCGCGGTCTTCAGCGCGGTCACTGTGCCGCACGCGGGCGGTGAGACCGGATGGGCCGACATGCGCGCGGCTTACGACGCGCTCGACGATGCGATGCGCGCGAAGATCGAACGCCTCGCGGCGCATCATTCGCTTCGCTACAGCCAGGCGAAGATTGGGCACCTCCCGAAGAAAGGCAGCGATTACAGCGGCTACGGCTTTCACAATGGACCGGTGCCGCTTCGTCCACTCGTCAAGCTTCATCCCGAGACCGGGCGCAAGTCGCTTGTGATCGGGCGCCATGCCTACGGCATCCCGGATATGGACGCGGGCCAATCGGAGCGGTTGCTGCAGGAGCTGGTCGATTTCGCATGCCGCCCGCCACGTGTCTATCACCACACATGGACGACCGGCGAGGCTGTGGTGTGGGACAACCGATGCCTGATGCATCGCGCGATGCCGTGGGACATGCGAGATCCGCGCGTGATG